>JBEGUT010000159.1:0-7885 GCA_041178745.1 Planctomycetota bacterium
CCCATAGATCTAGCAGAGAGGGGGAACCATCGGGGTTTAGTGGGGGGGAACTCGATGACCGCTGGGATTCCTTTTCCTCAGCTCGATTTTCCCCAGACTGTTTTTTAGGCGGAAGACCATCAGCTTGCCCCTGTGCATCTCGGTCGGGATTGCCATTGGTCAATTCGGCGACATCCATAATGGTTGGTGTTACAGCTTCAGTTGGAGGATTTGAGGCCGCGTTTTTTTGAGCGTTGCTGGTTGTTCCGACGACACCACTTGCGATATTGGTCATGGAAGCAATTGGGAATTGCATAGCAGCACTCCTAACATACAAGGAAGGTTAAAGTCTTAAAAACGTAGCACTTTATTTTTCTCGCTAGCGTATCTTTCCGGAAAATAAGTCTTTAAAGCATCTTCTATTACTGGCAGGGGTTTGCGCACGATATCTGGCGCGTCCATGGTGCCGTCAACTTGGACTTGCATCAGAGGAGCATAACGAGTTTCGGACAGTAAAGGTCCGACTAGTTTTGCGAGCTGGTTTCGGTTGCCTACATAAGCGTAAAGATCCAGGTGCAGCTCACGACGCAAATTGGCCCAGCCCGAACCGGCAAGCGACAGCATGTCGCCATCGATGGAGAAGTGGTCGATGGGCACGCGGTCTCCATCGATTCGGAAAGCGATATCAGCTTTTTCAAAAGCGGCATCATCGGGTGGCTTGATCGAGAGAAATTTCAATAGCCGCATCATCGCCGGCAATTGGAAAAGTTTAGCATCACTGACCCGAACTTCACCCTGACCGGAAAGTGTTTGAGGATTCAGTGGACTACCTTGGATTTGCAGCGTCGCATTACAGATGCCGCTGCCGGTTGATGAAGTTTGGCCCGTCTCGAGCAAAACGTTTTGAAGCTGGCCGCCATTTAAATTCGCTTGGACAGACATTCGCATTGGATCGAACTGACCGGTACCGGAAAAAAGCATTTGGCCTCCGAAGACATCGGCAGAAAGATCGTTAGGCGTGACACTGGCTGAAGTCTTCAGGCTGGCTGTATCGCCAATCTTTCGTCCCAAAAGCACCTCTCCTTCGCGAATCGCAAAGGGACCGCGAATATTGGTCACCGGAACACCTTTTACGGTAATGGCGTCCAGAAGTACAAATCCATCTGCCATGGGCCCGGCCGGTGTCGAATGTCCTGCTACGCGCACCGTACCGCGAATTCCTTGAATCCAACTTCCATCGCGCAATTTGGTATCTTCAAGATCGAGTTCGAGATCCCACATAGCAGGTATTTGGTCTACCGTGAGGGCGCTAGAAATAGGACCAACCTGCGTCCATCCCAAGACGCCGACGGGTCCTTGGAAATCTGCTTGCTGTAATGTCTCTCGTAGGCGTCGCGGTAGTGAGCTGATCAAATCGCTGTCAACTTTTAGTCGGGTGGTTGGAAGCCATTTGAGTTGAGCGATCCAGCCACCTTCAACCTGGCGAATGGAGCCTTCGGTTTGCAAGTGACTGTTTCCATGTTTCGCTGAAGCACTGCGCAATTCAAGTTGACCCGCTTTATAAATCAACTCGCAAGTGACATCTTCAAGTAAATAGGGGAATGAAAGCGGCTGGAGAGTCAATCGCGATTCTCCATTGTTACTAGAAGGCGGGCGTTGCAGCATCGAGACAGTAAGATCGGCCGCGGTATGCAAATCCTTTCGGCCATATTGAACCTGAATATTTCCGATTCGGCCCTTTGGTTGCAATTGTTTCCATAGGTCAGCCACTTCGCTGGGTAACGCCTGGTGGAGTTCATCCTCAAGCGTCACATCGGTTGCATTAAAGGAGAGGATAAGGTTCTTGAGTTGACTGTCGCCCGTTTCCCAGCTGCCCGTACAATCGATGACAGCGGAATTGTTTCTTCCTCGGCAATTGATGAGTTGCCATTGATTATTGTTAACCTTCACCGTTCCCGTAATCTCATGGATTGGATAGGGAAAGCTTCGAAAGCGAATTCCTCCATTGTCAAAATTAAGCACCAGTTCGCGATTCATCTCAGCCGAATCGAATCGCTCCTTCTCAAAACGAACTTGCTGTATGTGAATGTTGCCAGAAGGGGAGAGGTTCGTCACTGTATCGTGATAGGAAGTTGTCGATTCCCCGCGAGGCGTTAATGCGTTGAGTAACGACTCGTCGATAGGAAGCCAGCCTTCCGAGGAAAGATCGATCGCACCTCGCCACTTGCCCTCCGCAATATGCATATCGAGTTTACCGATGATGGTTTGACCATTGGCTCGTGCAGTAAGCGGGGCATGATTGACTAAATGACCTTGGCTATAGTCAAATCGTCCCATCAAATGACTGATGTTGTAAGGGAACTGTGAGTAATTTAAAGAAACACCGCGACAATCCACGGCAACAACCGGCTCCCACTTTTGGCCATCAAAGCGTAAATCAACTTCTGCATCCACTCGACCTCGCAGCAGCAAGCGATCCCACTGGCGTCTTAAGAATAGCGGAAGCGCTTGGTAGAGCCGATCGTCCAGGTCCAGATTTTTTGCTAAAGCCCGAAACCTAAGTGGGCTTTCTTTTTCAAAGCCTTGGATATCGGCTGCCAATTCAAAAGTCGCTTGCCCACTGCTGGCACGCATATCGCGAAGTTGGAGCATTTGATTATCGATATAAAACTGACCCGCTAAATCCTCAAGTAGATAGGGAAGACTGGCGTCTTCCAGTCGACCATCTCCAATTGCACCATGAATCGCAAACTGAGGTGCTAAATCGTTGCCGGAACGACTCGCGGAGAAACTCGCATTGGCCGTACATTCCAGACCTGTAAGTCTTGCGAGATAAGGTGTCGCCTGTTCTGGAAGCCGACGCCGAAAAGCAGGGGTGAACTCTACGCGAGTTAACTTGCCATTGAGTTCCCAAGAACCATCGCTCGAATCCCACTTACCAACAAAGTCCATCGAGCGAAAGAAACTGCTCATCACGCTTCCCGATTTGATCCGGAAAATGGTTCTGCTTCTGGCAATTGAAGGAAGCGAAGTGGAGTCAGTCGTCAAGGTTGCGATGTTCTGGTGAGGCAACGCGGGGGATACGCTGGTAACTCTGGTTCCCTGGTCCGTATCCGGTTGAACATGCGGTTGATTATTCGGGGCTTCAAAGACTTGCTCGGGAGAAATCGTCAACCGAAGATCGTGCAAGACGAGATCTTCTTTGGATTGGCCCTGTCCCACCAATCGAAAATTACCATCCTTGATATCGATTTCGCAAGCAGCATTGCTGAGACGCGGCAACGGTAACAAGTCTTCAGCCGACCACTTTTCACCTTGACGCCAAAGCGTTAGGTTCAGTCCCTCGATCTCCCATTTTTCAATTGGAAGTTTTTTGCTAATCAAATCGGGAAGATCCACGACGCCACGCCCTACCATTCGGCGAATCGCAAAGACTTCACGCCAGCCTTCTGGCGATTTGGTTGATACCGAAATGTCCTCGACAATCAAGGCTCGGCCAGGATCCAAATGCGCCCTACCAACGTGAATCAACTTGCCGCGGTAATGGTTTTGAAGTGTCTGCTGAACTCGATCGCGTATTTCGCTATCGACACGATTGAGAACAAACTCGTAGCCCAAAAAAGAAGTAAGAAAACCGAGACTGGCAAAAACCAAAAGATTGGCGAACGAAGAACCCCGGACCTTCGATGATCGATATCGCGAAGGTTTAGCCGCGGTCGCGGGTTCCGATGAATCTGAATTTCCGGCGAATGCTTCCATGCTCCCGCCACGCGATCTTAAAGTTGTCGCAGCTTGCCTAAGTGACCGATTTTAATAAGTGTGGCTGCACCTAGGCCTGCCAGCACACACAATGCCACTACTGCCGGTTGAAGATAGCGTATTGATCCAACGAAGACCATATGCAATAGCGTAAAGTAGATAGTTGGAAGAAGAAAAATATACAATTCTTTCCAGCGATCCCGAAACGCGATCAGGCCAATAGCACTGAGTATCAGCACCCCAAAGCATCCGATCGATTCGGATAGACGCACCCAAAATGATGACAACTCGGCGGCAGGAGGCCAAGGATTCCATGTTCGCCGGAATTTGCTAGCTGCAAGTTTCGCAACTTCCTGCGGATTTTGTTGGGACCATTCTAGCGCGGTCGATTGAAGCCGATGATTCAATCGATATTCAAACGTACTTTCCAGTCGCTGCTTAGAGTCTTTTTCCTCCTCGGCTAGCTTGCTAGCAAAGTCTTCTGAGAATTTCATGCCTTCGTCACTACCGCCGCTGGCGCCTTGATGAAGCCCGTCGTAGAGGCTTGCCCCAACTTGCAATGTCGTAGGAACAAAGCGGTCGGTGAGGCGATAGTTTCGGTACCACCAGGGAAGCATGCAAACTGAAATACCAACGCCGACAAGTGTCAAGTTTAGGGCGAGCGATTTTCTGGGGTAGGAAAGCAAGCTTACGACGGCAAAAAAAGGAATGAATAGTAAGAAGCTTGGTCGCGTTAGGATCGCACAACCGGCAATCGCTCCAGATAGGCACGCAAGCATCGGTGGGGAAATGATTGTGGGCTGATTGGTGGGGCGATCAAGCGAGCTCTTTTGCGGTGTGGAGTCTTGGATATTGAGCCAGCGATTTACTAGCTGCAAGTGCAGCATCATTAAGGGAACAAAAAGTTGTTCGCTGAGGATGGTAACGCTCATGCCAATGGCGCCTGGATACATTGCGGCACACAGCCCAGCTATCAATGTGGCATTTGTATTTTTGAATCGCGCGGTAGCTGACATGGTCAGTGCTACAACAGCGGTACCAAGGAGGCAGCCTACTATCCGAGCGAGCCAAACCGCTTTCTTCTCGGGTTCAATCCAGGCGATGGTGGACAATAGGAGAGGATAGCCCGGTGATCGGAAAATGCTGGCATTTTCGCTGCCGTATTGGTAGGGAAGTCCCTGAGCGATATCTTTCGCGAGGTGCCAATAGGAATCGCTATCACCAAATCTAAAGAGCCGACCCTCGTTCGTGGCAAGCTGATCCCACCAGAGGGCGGCGGAAATTCTCACTGCGAATGCAAGCACGAGAATTAGGGCTACGGCAAGCTTGTATCGCATGTGATAAGCGCCATGACAAGAATTCAAATGACTGCTATTTCAGGGATTGACTAAAAACAACTGGATTCGAATAACAGATCCAGCGAGTGTGGTAGAAGAAGTCGATCATCGAGACCTCTTCCGTGATGACTCGCTTGATTTGCTATTGTCGCAGCATCGCCTGTTTTGCTAGTTAATGCAAGCTCAGTTGCTCAGCGACTCAGTAGTTATCGGAAGTGCAGGGTCGAAGTGAATAACGCTGATATGAACGAGATCTGAACGAATCCGCGAAACAGTTTGTTGTGACACTCTGCCTTTATCGAGATAGGCGACCAGGAGGCAAAGACCATGGGGCAAGCAGTCTTGATGTGCTGGTTACTTGGTTCCGTGTCCGCAAGTTCTGGAAGCTCGCTGGTGCGCGAAGAGGTGGATTTGATTGAGGTCAATCACTTTCACGACGATTTGGGAAGGCATGTGTACGATCAGGTTGTCTTTTACGGTTGGTCATCGGCGGCAGGCGACTATCATGTCCGCGGCTGGTGTTTGCTGGATGATCCAGCTAGGTGGCCTCGGCGCAACAACGGCTCCGGGCTCTATCAAGTCATTTGGCATGATCGCGATCAACGAGTGCAGCGGCAAATAGTGTCGCGTCATTTCAGCGAAACATGGACGCAGGTAGATCCGGAACGTGTTAATAAGCGATTGCTTGATGAGAAGCATCGTACTTCACTAGTTCGAGCGCCGGCACGTTTGCCGCGACAAGAAGTTGCATCGGTTGCAAGCGGTCCCAATCAGGTTCCGCAGAAGACGCGTTGAAATTCCTCTCGGTAAAAACGCTCTTGTTTTGGAAATACGGTGGCAAAACGATCGCTGTGGATCGCCCCATGTTGAAATCTTCTTTTTTCGAAAACAGGCATGGCGATACCAGTTAGGGCTTTAACCCCTCGCTGAACAATTTCCCCTTTGAGTTGATATAGTTTTTCATGGCTCCACTGTGTCAATTCGATGAAGGGGATAGATTCCGCTACGTCGATAACATTCGAGAGGGCATAAGGGCTGAAGCCTTGGAAGCCACAGTGGCGAGCGGGAGCAAAGGTTCGAACGTGGCCGCGACTTTGTCCACCGCTGAAGGTGAGGGAATGTTTTATAGCGTGGATGCCCCAACCTTCATGGTAAAGCATCAGGTTGTTTAGGACGCTTCTTATGGTGAGTTCTGGATTGTCTTCGATTGGATAATCCTTCAAATTTTCATCGCCACCATCGCCATCGACCAACCATTTCCAATTTGGATAACGATTTCGAATTCCTTCGCAAAGAGCGAGTGCCATGGTTGCAGCTTCCACATCCAGTGGCTTGTAATCTTCGATCACCTTAATTGTTTTTCGCCAGTCCAAGTCACTTTGTTGGCACTGGATAACTTCCAACAGCATCGAGGCGCCAATGGCGCGAACAAAATTCATCGCTTGTTCAGTATCTTCACCTGCATGATCGATCGAGAGGGTGAACGCTTTGAGGCGTGCAGGGCTTTCGCCTCGTTCCAGCAGTGCCGCGTAAAGCAGCGTAAGAATAGCTCCGCTGTCAATGCCACCTGAAAAAAGCACGCCGATCGGTTCATTCTTGGCTAAGCAATCGAGCCATTGATGGATTTCTTTGGACAGTGCACCGATGTAACGCTTGCCAATCTCTTCAAGATCAGCGGGTAAAGAGTTTCGTTCGGGGGCCAAGAAGCGGTCATAAATGGGGTTTGGATCGGGGCATCCAATAAGTTGCAAGTTGACAACGTGATGAGCTGGTACCATACGGGTGTAGGAAGGTTCGAACTGATCGCTTAAGCCTTCGCGCTCGAGTGCCTTCGCCAGATCGGATATTTTTTCGGCGACGAAGAGGCAGGGGCCGTCTGCTTTTTTGGCAAGAAAATATCGCATCGGTCTGCCGATCGACCTGGCCATGCGAATCTCTTTACCTTCGTAAGCAAGAATAGCGAACTGCCCATCGATTTCTCGCACTGCTCGCGCATCGCCTGATTTTACGCGTCGATAGGCTTCTTCGTAATCCATGTTGAGCAACACATTGGCTGATGGATCCAAGAGATCTACAACACGGCTGATGTAGGCATTATGGTGCATCCGCAAAACTCCTTACGAGATATTCTCCAGCAACACATCGACTCAGTATTCATGGTCGGATGGCTAACAGTCTCTGGTGTATTGCATCGATTTGCAAGGAGAGGTATTTCAGCGGATTGATTTTCCTCGAGAGATACTCAGTGAGTTACGAGGGGTGCGATTGCCGGTAAATCGGTTGAATAATTGTAGCACTAAACTGATGGTTGCGATGCTTGCCAACCCTAAAGATAGGCTTGGTGAGCGTGTGATGGCTAGCAGCAGAATCGCTGTAGTATAGAGCACGATCGCAGGCTGGTTGGAGAGCCAAATGGCTACGGTGCGCAGTACAGTTTTTCCGCGCGATAGGGCAAAGAGAAAGAATAGGAATCCTCCGCAAGACACAATCCACGAAAATGGAACTTGGAACGGTTCCTGGGTACCGCTCAAAGTCACCTTGGCCAGAGAGCCTTCTTTAAGGAAAGCTCCAGCAGTTGCGAGTGATGTTTGGGATGATTGTGGCGTGGTACCGCCGTTCGGGCTACTTTCTTCAATGGAGTACACAGTGGTATTTGGAGCGGCGAGTTTGAGCAATTGAGCTAACTCTTCATTTTGAGACGCCGTGCCACTTTGCGTAGTCAAGCGAGTTGCATAATCGCTCCAAGGTGCACTCCATATTTCGAAGTTTGGAGCGGTCAGAGTGTTGATCTGGTCGCGATTGTTTAGTAA
>JBEGUT010000160.1:0-7884 GCA_041178745.1 Planctomycetota bacterium
CAATCCTCATGAGATACCTGGCGACGGGATAGATAACGATGGCAATGGATACAAAGATGACGTGAATGGATGGGACTTTGCTAATAATGACAACACTGTTTTCGATTCAGCGTCAATAGATGATCACGGTACTCACGTAGCAGGCACGATTGGAGCGAGTGGTAACAATGGAACAGGTGTCGTTGGTGTCAATTGGGAAGTGACTATTATTAGCGCTAAGTTCTTGAATCCGACTGGTTCAACCGACAACGCCATCAAAGCGATTGACTATCTAACGGATCTCAAAGTGCGTCACGGGATTAATATTGTTGCATCCAACAATTCATGGGGTGGTGGCAGTGCTTCGACCGCTTTAGCTGCAGCTATCAACCGATCAGCCAAACGAGACATTCTCTTTGTTGCTGCAGCGGGTAATGCAGTTGCAAATAACGATACCACACCTAATTATCCATCAAACTATTCAACTCTAGTTGCGGCTGGTTCGGAATCTGCAGCTTCCTATGATGCCGTCATTGCCGTGGCGAATTTGATGAACACGGGCATTCTTTGGAATGATCCGAGCGTTGGCTCGAATTACGGCAGAACAACGGTCGACATTGCCGCGCCCGGCACGGGGATTTTCTCTACGGTACCAACTAGCACATATGCTTCCTTCAATGGTACGTCAATGGCGACGCCTCTCGTGACGGGTACAGCGGCATTGATAAAGTCAATCTATCCAACCGCAACGGCCGATGAAATTCGTACTTCGATTCTTTCGAACGCAACATTTACTCCATCGTTATTCAACAGAGTTGCAACGAACGGACGACTCGATATCGCTAGCGCTATTGCCTCTCCTCCGCCTGTAAAAATCAGTATTCGCGATGCGTCGATCGTTGAAGGCAATACTGGCTTAACGCCCATGATCTTCGAAGTTAAACTCTCAAAGGCTTCGGCTAATACAATCACTGTGAACTATGCGACTCAGCAGGCTACGGCTACTGCAGGTAGCGACTTCATCGCTACCTCTGGAACATTAACATTTAATCCCGGCGAAACCGTGCAATTCATCACGGTCGATATCATCGGCGATACGATTGTCGAGTTGCGTGAAACATTCAGGGTGAACCTCTCGAATCCAACTCAGGCGATCTTGGGCACGACCTTCGCAACGGGAACAATCATCAGCGAAGATCTTCCTTCCGTTTCGGTCGGAAATGCTTCGGTGATCGAGGGTAACAGTGGTCGCAAGGAAATCTACTTCCCGTTTGAGCTTTCTGGCGCTCACAGTGAAAATGTAACCATTTCCTATACGACTAAGGATGGTACTGCAAAATCAGGAAGTGATTACGAAGCGGTTTCGGGGACGGTCGTTATCCCATCTGGTATGACAACTGGAACCATTCGCACTTGGGTCCTAGGAGATACGGCAATTGAACTGGACGAACAATTTACCGTTGAAATCGTAGCAGCCGTCAACGCTACGGCGGTCGGACAAATTGGAACTGGTACGATTGTCAACGACGATGTTCGCCAGGGTGTCAGTATTAGCAATGGCGCCGTTTTAGAAGGAAATCTCGGCCGAAAGGAAATGGCTTTCGAGTTCAGCCTCGCGGCAGCGTCTGCTAGCTTCGTGACGATCCATTACGAAACCGCAGATGGTTTTGCGACCGTAGCTGACCGTGACTACACTCGAGTATCTGGTTCGGTCTCTATTGCCCCAGGAAGACGCTCTGCTCGCGTTGTCGTTCCGATTATCAGTGACCGGAAACCCGAAGAAGATGAAACCTTTACGATGAAAATCGTACGAGTATTCGGTGCCCCAATCGATGTTGGGACGGGTGTTGGTACAATTTACAACGACGATCTCTCAAATACTCCAATTGTTCCAGCTTCAGCGGGCTTCCGTATGTTTGCTGCTGGAACACTTTCCAATACCCCGAATTCGCCAGCTTCGTCGGCAGGTGCTAAGGGTAGCACAACAACAGCTACACCAACCACTCCGACAACTCCTTCATCAACTCCGAAATCAACACCGGCTCCTACAACACCCTCACAGGCTACCGGCACAACTTCGAGGATTTTGAGGACAACCAACTCGCGAGTTCAGCAAGCCAATTCCGCAGCTACCGATCAGGCGCTACTTTCCTTGTTGGCAACAAAAAATGCGTTACAAGTGAAATAAGAGCCTTAAGACTGGGCAATCATCTTGCCAAAGCTTTACGATTGTTTGTACTGCCGATCGACCCAACTTATACTTGAGTGTAGGTTGGGTCGATTCTTTTAACGCCTGTACGTTTCATAGCTGCGGCTCCCAATACGAAAAGACTTTATAATGGAACCCGTTAAATCTGATTCCCCAAAAAATCTGAGGAAATGGGTAACACAAAGCCAAGTCATTTTCTTTTTTCTTTGCAGCTATTCGCTAGCACAATGGGGCTTCTCTCAGGAAAGCGATCGGACCTCGAATCGATATCTAGAAGAAATAAAGCCGATACTACACAGTCGTTGCAGTTCCTGTCATGGAACTGAGAAGCAAGAGGGAGGCCTTCGATTCGATCGCGCAAGTTCCTTGCAGCGCGGAGGCGATAGCGGAAATACGTTAGTCGCCGAGAAACTCGATCAGAGCGAATTATGGAAGCGAATCCTATCGACCGGTGAAGATCGAATGCCTCCCGAGGGAGATCGACTATCGCCTCAACAGCAAGAATTAATCAAAACGTGGATCATCGATGGCATGCCTGGTTTACAGCATGCTGCTAGTCAGGAAGAGAAAGATCCTCGACTAAGTCATTGGGCTTGGCAACCGATCAAGCGACCTGCAATCCCTGATTTATTGCCGGTCACCTCAAACTCCTTAAGTAATCCGATCGATGCCTTCATCGGAGATCAACTAAAAAGAAACGGGCTTTCTTTTTCTAGCGAAGCAAATATCGAGGTTCAGCTCCGTCGACTCTCTTTAGATCTGCGAGGACTTCCACTATCACCCGATGAATTAAAGTACTATCAAAGCCAAAACAATCCACAATTTTCCTACATCCAAGCGGTAGATCGATGGTTGAACGATCCAGCGTATGGTGAACGCTGGGCTCGACACTGGCTCGACATATCACACTACGCTGATACGCATGGCTTTGAACGCGATCAGCGTCGCGATAATGCGTGGCGCTATCGCGATTACGTTATCGACAGTTTCAATAGCGATCGGCCCTATGACGAATTCGTACGACAACAAGTAGCCGGAGATGTTTTGCTGAGCGAAAATACTGAATCTGTATTGGCATCAGGTTTTTTGGCTGCTGGACCTTATGACTTCGTGGGGCAGGAAGAAACTCGGAGCATGGTACTCCGCCGAGCAGCAAGAGCCGACGATCTCGATGATATGGTAACGCAAGTTATGACAGCCTTCTGCGGTGTAACAATACACTGCGCGAGATGTCACGATCATAAACTCGATCCCATTACGCAAAATGAATACTACGCTCTTACCGCAATAATGGCAGGTGTGCGACGAGCCGATAGACCTATCCACCCCAAGCAATTGGAGCTTCATGAAGCTGAGCATAAGAGACTTCGGGAAAAAATTGCTAACCTTCAATCCGAAATAGCCAAGCGGCGCGGACAAGGTTTGCAACTTGCGGATGTTGTAGGGGGAGGTGATGGCTTCGGGCGCGGGCAATTCGGCTACGGAGTCGATCCTGCAAGTGGGAAAAGCAAAATCGACAAGCGAGGTTTCTTAGAAAATGTAGTCGTTAATCAATTCCATCGTAGTGAAATCCCCGGCATCGATGGAGTCTTGATTCCTGACGGAGGCCAGCTCGCACCTGAAAGTAAAGTCGCGATCAGTTCAACAGGGCTAACGATTTCAGTTCCTGACACCTCCGGTCAAGCGTGGGATGCGATTCGCTTTGGACCGGTGAATTCGCAGCACTCCAACACACTTGCTGGAATTGATTTTTCGAAGGATCATCAACTTCTTGGAATCCATGCGAATGCAGCGATCACGTTTGATCTTCGGCAGCTTCAGTCTGCAAGTCCTAAACCGTTCAATCGTTTCACCGCTTCGGTCGGATACTTTGGCGAGACTCCACTTCGAGGAGCGAGTGTATTTGTCTATCTCGACGGTCAATTGTTGTCATCTTTTGAAAACATAGGACGCGACGATGGCGTTTTGTCGTTGAGTTTTCCTATCGCAGAAGGAAATCGCTTTTTAACATTGATGGCGACCGATAGCGGTAATGGAATTTCACATGATCAGATCTGCTTTATTGATCCCGTCCTCGAATCCAAATCAACAACGGAGTCCGGGGATCCAGAAAACACGCGGCTCGCCAATGAGCTAGCGCAATTGCACAAGGATCTGCAGCAGGCCCAAGAGGATCGAAAGTTGCTCAAGGAGCCAGATCGTTTTTATGGGGTTCGATCCGGCGAACTCCAGGAGATCCGGCGTCTTCGCAGGGGTAATCCGGAGGACCCACTTGAATTGGTATCGCCTGGTTCGATTAACTGTCTACCTCTCGATGGACAGTTGACCGATACACAGGCATCGGATGGAGAGAGACGTATCGCGCTCGCAAACTGGCTAACCCATCCAAACAATCCTCTCACTGCTCGCGTTATCGTTAATCGTTTATGGCATTATCATTTCGGACGCGGACTAGTGGAAACTCCCAGCGACTTTGGGCTCGGAGGATTGCAACCCTCTCACCCATTACTGCTCGACTGGCTGGCCAGTGAGTTGATCGAACATCGTTGGTCTATCAAGCATATCCAACGGTTGATTTGTTCTAGCGCCACCTATCGACAGTCTTCGACATACAACGAAAAAGCTTTTCAGATGGATTCGAATAATCGCTTTTTATGGCGTCGCTCACCACAACGTCTTGACGCTGAATCACTAAGAGATGCCATTCTTGCAGTCAGCGGTTGTATTGATCGACGTTTTCATGGACCTGGATATCGAGATTTTGATTACCAAGAAGAGTATGCTCCCGTTTATCGATACATTCCAGCTACGCGTCCGGATCTTTGGAGACGTACGATTTATCGCTTCGTTGTTCGTACTACGACTCATCAGTTTCTGGCAACACTGGATTGTCCCAACGCCGCGAATATGACTCCAGTTCGCGATCGCACAACGACACCGTTGCAGGCACTCGCTCTGCTGAACAATGAGTTCATGCGTTCCCAAGCAGATCTATTTGCGAATCGACTAAAGAACGAATGTCCCGACGATGAAATGGCGCAGATCAGTCGTGCCTTCGAGCTTTGCTTTTTCCGCAAACCAAGTGCCGCAGAGTCTCAAGCGGCGACAAAGCTAATCGCTTCCTCAGGTCTGGAATCGCTTTGCCTGATGCTTTTTAATGCCAACGAATTCTTTTACGTGGATTGAGATCGTTTATGAAAACACGAAGAGAAGCTCTTTGGCAACTCGCTGGCGGCCTTGGCGGTGTTGCGCTGACAAGCTTACTGAAGTCCGAGCGGCTTCTTGCGACAGACGATACTGCGACTGTTTCTGCTACGGGTAAGGAAGCGAATAACATTGTCATTGCCAAGCGAGCCAAAGCCGTCATCCAAATCTTCTGTCCGGGCGGATTGAGTCAAGTTGATACTTGGGATTACAAGCCAGAACTCGAGAAACGTGCGGGTAAACCTTTTGATCCCGATGGGAAGTTGACGTTCTTCGCATCCCAACCAGGAAACTGTCAACCGAGCTTTTTTAAATTCCGACAGCATGGCCAGTGCGGCCGTTGGATCAGCGATTTATTCCCCCAGCTTGCAACGCACGTTGATGAGATCGCTTTTCTTCATTCGATGCATAGTAAGTCGGCGCTGCATGGACCTGCGATGTTCATGATGAACAGCGGTTTTACTAGGCCTGGGTTTCCATGTATGGGCTCCTGGGTAACGTATGGATTGGGAAGCCTCAATGACGACTTGCCAGCGTTCGTAGTTCTGCCCGATCCACGTGGTTTACCGCCGGGCGGTGTCAGCAATTGGGGAGCAGGTTTCCTACCAGCAGAGTATCAAGGAATTTCATTAGAGACTTCGATCGATAGACCAGCTATCACGGACCTATTCCCCATCGAGCAACGTAAAGCCGCTAGCGAAAACGAACATGAGTCAAGAGAGTTTCTTCGAGCACTCAATGCGACTCATGCGTCGAAAAGGCCTGGTGAATCGGAACTCGAAGCCCGTATTGCCTCGTATGAATTAGCCGCTAGATTGCAACTGAGTGCACCGGAAGTAACCGACGTTTCCAAGGAATCAGCGGCAACTGAAGCTTTGTATGGCATCGCTGATCCTGAGTTAGGGCTATTCGGAAGGCAATGCCTACTTGCTCGGCGACTGGTGGAGCGAGGAGTTAGGTTTGTACAGATCTACTGCGGCGCGGAAAATACAACTGCAAAAAAGATTCGCCCTAATTGGGATTCGCATGAAGATCTCCCTCGAGATCATGGTTATTGGGGTGCCGTATTGGATCGCGGCGCATCCGCTTTGCTAACCGACCTAAAGCAAAGAGGCTTACTCGATTCAACTCTAGTGATTTGCACAACTGAATTCGGTCGTCAGCCGGCTGCCCAAGGAGGACGTGGCCGCGATCATAACGCTGGGGCATTCACTGCCTGGATGTGCGGCGGAGGCATACGAGGTGGTGTTTCCTATGGAGCTACCGATGATCTCGGTTACGAAGCGGTTCTTCATCCGACCTACTGCTATGATTTGCATGCGACTGCACTATATCTTCTGGGAATCGACCACGAAAAACTAACTTATTACAACAATGGGATTCAGCGCCGTCTGACGGATGTTCATGGAGAGGTAATCCGGAAGATTTTGCTTTGAACTGAATCGTTTTGAAGCTCAATATCGATTACAATACGGTCCGTCGCTGAACCGGCGATCTCCCTCCCTTTGTCTGATTCTTTTTGTCAGGTATTCCCACCATGAGATTGTTGAGCTTCTCTGTTCAACTTCGCGCTAAAGTGTTTCTAGCTTGCAGTTACCTCCCGTGTCTTTTCCTGCTTCTAGTGACGCTTATACCTATGCAAAGCGTTCTTGGTGAAGAACCACACATCCTTCATCAATTCAAAACACAGCCATTGACGGATACCTATTTTTCGGAGGGTATCGGTGTCGGTGATATTAATGGTGACAAGATCAACGACATCGTTTATGGTCCGCACTGGTATGCAGGACCTGACTTTAAGAAAGCCAATGAGATTTATCCACCTGTTCCACAGAACAAAGAAGGTTACGCGGACAACTTCTTTAATTGGGTTTATGATTTCGACAGTGATGGTGCCAGTGATGTTTTAGTGGTTGGATTTCCTGGCACACCAGCGTTCGTTCACCAGAATCCTGGACGAAGCAAAAGAGCCTGGATCAAACAGCAAGTGTTTGATTGGGTTTCTAATGAGTCACCACACTTCACTCAACTTGTCGGCGATGCAACGCCAGAGTTGGTATGCTCGCGCGATGGCTTCTTCGGCTTCGCAACTTTTGATCCGAAGTCACCTTGGGAGCCCTGGAAATTTCATGCTGTTAGCCAACAGATTACCGACAAACGCTTCGGACATGGTTTGGGAGTCGGTGATGTTAATGG
The DNA here is from genome assembly GCA_041178745.1 of Planctomycetota bacterium. Lineage (GTDB taxonomy): Bacteria > Planctomycetota > Planctomycetia > Pirellulales > Pirellulaceae > JAFLCP01. The sequence continues at coordinate 7,589 of JBEGUT010000160.1, forward strand.
AGACGGTCGACTTGATATTGTTCATTCCAAGGGGTGGCTCGAGCAGCCTGCGACGGCACCTCTGGAGACAAGATGGAAACCACATGACGCTTCTTTCAGTTCTGCGTATGGTGGAGCAGAAATGCATGTCTACGATGTTGATGGTGATGGACTTAATGACGTAATTACGAGCGAAGCTGCACATGATTTCGGACTTTCGTGGTATCGCCAAATTCGAGATGGCGAAGCGGTATCGTTCACTCGAAATTCGATTATGGGTTCACATCCATCGGAGAATCCCTACGGTGTTCTCTTCA
>JBEGUT010000161.1:0-7839 GCA_041178745.1 Planctomycetota bacterium
TTCGGGCGAATTCAACGATCTTTCGCCACCCACCCAAGAGTCGCTAATAGAAAACGCTGGGAGCGACCATACACGATGCCTCCGTTCGTGTATCTTTCGTCTCCATCCTGGGCATTCCATCCCGCAGCATCAAACCCAGCCATCCCTCCGCCCTAGTTCCCGGTTCCCTGCGTCTCGCCTCTCGCTTCTCGCAACACCTTCGACGCACTCTCCAAGAAGCCAGGCTGATCGATCAATTTCAGGACGCTGGGATGATTCATCAGCACCACCAATGCACGCACGTCGATAGGCTTTCCGGAATGAAGAATGCGATTGATATCGGGATCCTGAACTAATTCCTGCATGACCTGTTGCGTCTGGGCATCGTTTCTCAAACGTTTAACCTCAGGATGATCGAGCAACCGCTGCATCTTCGCCGGTTCAGCAATCATACTCACGCTTTGCTTCAGTTCAGCAAAACGATTCAGCTGCGGTATGCGTTCGTAGGGATTGTATTTTTCTACCCAAGGACCAAGTCGGCTAGATCTCGTTTGATCCACCAACTTGACCAACAGGGTACTACGACTTTCGGAGCTAGGATGATAGATAGGATAACTATCCGATCGTTGCAAACCTTCAATCGTTACTACACCGCCCAGAAACAACAGCACAAGTGTGGCACCTTGCAAGAATCCAAGGATAACACCCGACAATCGATTCAGCCGCGCGAAGGTTGTACTTCGTAAAGACCACTGCCGAGTGATTTGTTTTGCAATCAGCGACAGGACGACTGCCATGATGATACCAGCGAGCGAAATACTCAAGATTCGATTGGTAAGTCCAGTGGTACCTAACCATTTCGCCGCTTCCCCTTCGTAGCTCATACCGATCGAGGGTGCGAGCGCTAAGGCGATAGCTATCGCTGCGATCATGCCGATCATGCCGGCAGCGCCCGAGCGCATCCCCTTAAATCCGCAGAACACGACACAGCACCAACTAACAGCCAGCACATAATCGCGACTGGTCATCGCCCAAAGCAAAACGGGTAAGAAGACCAGGAGAACAGCGAACTCCATCCAATAGCTTCGATCTTTTGGATTTACTGCCTCGGAAGGCTCTTGAGATCGGCTTTCGTCAGCCATGAAACCATATCCAGACATCAGAGGGAGAGAAGAAAGCGATTAGCAGGTCGCTCGATCAAGTTATCCAGTACAATGCATCGAAAACATGAAATCCTAGTCCACGATCTGCGATCCTTGGATCGATTCTCATATGCATTTAAAAACCCTTTCGCAACCTTTTTAACGCTTGTGCCGATTAAATGCATTTATCATGAAGGTCGCTTCCTCTTCAGCATGAAGTTCGCTAGACCTCTTTTTTCTTAGCGTAGGTTGCTAAACCTCCGCTTTCGCATCAAGTGGCAATTTCGTGACAGCATGAGGGGTCGGAGACGCGAGCCAAAACGAAAAGACTCTCACCGTAGTAGGACCGTTAACGCTCACGAGAGTTTCGCGTAAGAGCCGAATTTATGTTAGGATTCAAAGGACCAATACAAGCTTCATCAACGAGCTGAACGAACACCTGAGTACCTTTTTCTGAGACGGATTGCGAACTTACGTTCTTTCACAAGGATTAGTAATACGATGACAAGGTGGATGCGACACAACTGCTGGTTGGGATTGATCATCAGCTTAATCTTCCTACAAGGCTTCCATGTGTTGGCTGGCAACCCCACGACAACCAAAAACCAACCCGAGAAGAAGGACCTCCAGCCGATCCCCGACAAGCTTGTCGTTCTTACCTTTGACGATTCATCAAAATCACATTTCACCGTTGCTCGTCCGCTGCTGCTGAAATATCGTTTTAATGCCACCTTTTTTATTACCGAGGGATGGGATTTTGCGACCAACAAGAAAGACTACATGACGTGGGAGGAGATACGTCAACTGGATCGAGATGGATTTGAAATCGGTAATCATACTCGCGATCACTTGGCGATCACGGATACGACGGAAAAGCAATTGAGCGAGCAGCTTAAGGCTATTGAACAACGCTGTGCAGAGAACGGTATACCGAAGCCGGTCTCCTTCGCATGGCCTGGCAATGCTAGAACACCAAAGGCTTTTGAAACTCTTCGCGTTCATGGCATCATGTTTGCAAGAAGGGGAGGGGAGCCCGAATTTCCTTACAAGGATGGCGAGGGAGTACCCTATGAGCCAGGTCGCGACCATCCGTATCTTCTACCTTCAGCTGGCGACGCTCGACCTCATTGGGAACTCGCAAATTTCATTCGTGCTGTCGAACAAGCTAAGAATGGGAAGATTGCGATCCTTCAGTTTCATGGTGTTCCCGATACGGCGCACGACTGGGTGAGCAGTTCGAGCGATCGATTCGAAGGTTACTTGCGTTTTTTGGCCATGAACGATTATCGCGTGATCGCGCTGCGCGATCTAAAGAAGTACGTTGAACCAAAGTATTAGATCGCCCCGCCGATCCAACTCTATCGTTAAAAAAAGGTCTCAACTCAGAAAGCTCAAGCGTTGGATCGGCGGAGCGATCCACGACTATTTCAAATTGCTTCCCAGTGTTTATGATATACTTACCATTTAACAGGAAAGCACCGTTTCCCTGTCGATCTTCCCAACAGGATGTAGACTAACCCAAAGAGCCACTTGGCATGACTGCGATTCTGGGAATATCGGCTTTCTATCATGACAGTGCTGCGGCGTTGATAGTGGATGGACAGATCGTAGCGGCTGCTCAGGAAGAGCGATTTACGCGTATCAAACACGACCCAGCTTTCCCGTTGCATTCAATCGAATATTGTTTGGCTGAAGCAGGACTAAAACCTGCCGATATCGACTACATCGCCTTCTACGAAAAACCGCTGACGAAATTCGAGCGACTTCTCGAAACGTATCTCGGTTTCGCCCCGGCAGGCTTTTCCAGTTTCTCCATGGCTATTCCCGTCTGGCTCAAAGAAAAACTCTTCTTGAAAAAAGCCATTCGCAAATCGCTTTCCGGCGCGACTCGCGCCAAGCTCGTCTTCACCGAACATCACGAAAGTCACGCGGCCAGCGCCTTCTTTCCATCTCCATATCAAGAAGCTGCAATCCTCACACTCGATGGCGTTGGCGAATGGTGTACGACCGCATGGGGCGTTGGTCGCGGAAATCGATTAGAACTTTCTCACCAACTCTCCTTCCCTCATTCGCTCGGCCTACTCTACTCAGCGATCACGTATCACTGTGGATTCAAGGTCAACAGCGGTGAATACAAGCTGATGGGACTCGCCCCCTACGGCAAGCCTGTTTATGTTGACTTGATTCGCAAGCATCTAATCGATATCCGGCCCGATGGCAGCTTTTGGATGAATATGAAGTTCTTCAATTACTGCCAAGGTCTTACGATGACCAACCGCGCCTTCAGTCAACTGTTTGACATGGAACCTCGCCGGCCGGAATCAATGCTTCAGCAAAAACATATGGATCTCGCCGCAAGCGTCCAACGAATTACGGAAGACATCGTACTAGCGATGGCGAAAAGTATTCACCAGCAAACGGGCATGAAGCACTTGGTGCTTGCCGGTGGCGTTGCTCTCAACTGTGTGGCCAACGGCAAACTACTACGCGAAGGACCCTTTGAAAATATCTGGATCCAACCCGCAGCTGGCGATGCAGGTGGAGCCCTCGGTGCGGCCCAATTCGTTTGGTATCAGTTGCTCGACAATCCGCGGCAAACCGACAATCAAAACGATTTACAGCGAGGCAGCTTGCTCGGTCCTCGCCATGATTCCGATTCGATTGCTGCCTTCCTTACCCAAAACAACATATGCTTTCAGCGATTCGAAAACGAACATGAATTGGTTAATTATATCGCGAAACTTCTAGCCGATGAGAAGGTTATCGGCTGGTTCCAGGGCCGCATGGAATTTGGACCTCGTGCCCTGGGTAGTCGCAGTATCATCGGAGATGCTCGCTCTCCCAAAATGCAAGCCGTGATGAATCTAAAGATCAAGTACCGCGAAAGCTTTCGTCCTTTCGCTCCCATCGTTCTCAAAGAAAAAGCATCCGAGTGGTTTGATATTGCACCTGAGCATGAAAGCCCCTACATGCTCCTTGTCGCGGACGTCGCCAAAAACAAACAGATTCCTTTGACAACCGAGCAACAAGCGACCATGTCACAGTCGGAGGATCTTCGAGAAAGAGTCAATATCAGTCGCTCGCAAATTCCAGCAGTCACTCATGTCGACTATTCGGCCCGTCTCCAAACGGTCGATGGCTCCCGTAATCCAAGATTGCATCATTTACTAAAACAGTTCGATGCGATGACCGGTTGCCCAGTACTGGTCAACACCAGTTTCAATGTTCGCGGTGAACCGATTGTTTGCACGCCTCAAGATGCCTATCGCTGTTTTTTATCTACCGAGATGGATGCCTTGGTGCTTGAAGATTGTCTTATTCTTAAAACCGATATCGCTCCCGATTCCCAATCGATAGATCGTGAGAAACATCTCAGCCAATTCGCATTAGACTAAACGAGACCTAAATTATAGAGACAACAATCCAATGAAGTTCTCCGATATTCCACGCAATCCAAGTCAGCCGATGCTGCGACAATTCGGCATACTTTGCTTATTGTTCTTCGGAGCAATAGGTAGTTGGCAATATCTCTATCATCACCGCGAAACGCTAGGAGTGATATTGATCTTGCTCGGACTGCTGGGTGGGATCCTCGGAGTGCTGAAGCCTGCGTTGTTAAAGCCGATTTTCGTGGGCTGGATGGTTCTCGCTTTCCCGATCGGTTGGATTATTTCCAAAGTACTCCTGATACTCCTCTTTTATGGAGTCTTTACACCTATCGGTTTTCTATTGCGTCTGCGTGGCTACGACCCTCTAAACTTGCGAAAGCTTGACACCGATAGTTATTGGATCAAGAGAGAATCTCAGCAAGATCAACGCCGATACTTGCGACAGTACTGAGTCTTGTGCGATTCCTCGACAGCGAACCTGGATGAAAGACTATCTGTTTTTTTGGCTGTCCATTTTGATTCGCTTGGGTTAACCTTTAAAGAATAGGTTCTGTTCTAACCTATAGATCGTTTTAGTTTCCATTTCGGACGCAAGGTCTATCATGTCTGATTCGCAAAAGTCTGACTTTTCGAAGATTGCCGAAGATGAATCCAACACATCATTGCTGGGTGAACTTTGGGAGTTTTTAAAGACCAACAAAAAATGGTGGCTAGCGCCGATTGTCATTATGCTGTTGCTGTTGGGTGTGCTATTGCTACTTTCCACATCCGCCGCAGCCCCATTCATCTACACTTTGTTCTAATTGTCGTGGACCGCTCCGCGGTCCAACGCTCCAGCCGTTCCAGAAAAACGATTTCAGATAACGACACCCCAGAGTCGTGGACCGCTCCGCGGTCCAACGCTACGGCCGTTCCAAAAAAAATATTTTCAGACAACGATACCGCAGAGTTGGACCGCGGAGCGGTCCACTACTATCGGTCCACTACTATCGTTGATAAATGGGGAGGTAGTGATAACGAACGCTTAGGCTAAGAATTACTAGGCTGGTAGCATAGATTCTACCGCCCGCTCCCTCCTCACCTTCGGGCGTCCAGCCGCCATCCGGATTCTGTTTCGGTAGCAGAATATCTTCTACAACCTTCTCAGCTGCCTGGGCCGTCTCGCCTCCTTGCTGATGCATGCCTTGAGCGTAGTAATAGGTACCGTAGAGAAAATAGCGAGAACCCCAAGCTGGCGGGTGCTTCTTTAGCCACTCGGTGGCCTGAGCAACCAGTGCTGATTCGTACTGACCACAAACCTGCATGGCAAGAATTCCAGCGGCCGTCATCGCAAATTGAATATCGCGACTCCCAGGAGTGTATGCGAAACCTGATTCGGGGCTCGTAGGTTTTCCCTTTGAGTCTAATGGTGAAGTACACGATCGCTTCAAGTAAGTAATCGCTAACTCAATTGCTGAAGCTGGCACATCCAAACCGTCTGTCTTCGCAGATCGCAATGCCATCAGTTGCCATACCGAAACGCTCAAGTCCGAGTCCGCTGCATCCGGTGTATATCGCCAGCCACCACGATTTGCATCTGGCTTGCTCTTTCTCTGAGCCCGCAAAATAAGGTCAATCCCGCGCTGACAAGCCTGATGTATCCGATCATCCTGACCGGCATCCACTCCCATCCCCACCATTTCGCTAAGCATCAATGTTGTGATACCATGTCCATACATGCGCGAGCCATCTTTCTCGCCAAAGTATCCATCCTTGTTTTGTCGGTCCTCCATCAAAACAAAATCAAGAGCCTTGCGCATCGCCTTGCCGCGTGTATCAGTTTGGGCCGGTGTGATCCCAACACTTGCCATCGCCATTACCGCTAGCGAAGTCATCGCGGTATCATGCTGCCCAAGCGTAATCGATCCGTTTTCTTTTTGCTGAGAAATCAAATAATCGATTCCACGATCAATGGCTGCTTTTGTCGTCGCAAATTCCGGATCACTTGTATCCTGCGCTGCAATATCACCGGCGCAAAAGAAATTCGCCAACACTAGGCTGAAAAATAATCCAATACCTAGCTGATATCGATGATGGTTTGCGTTCATGAACATAGCGAACCCCGAGCCAAAGCGTGGCATCCTCAAACAATGCAATAGATCTCTTCTCTTACCCCTACGGTTTACCTTTACTTTGGTCTGTGGTGCGGCTTCGCTCCGATAGATTTTTGAAATATTTCTCAACTTGACGTCGATAACGCGATGCCACTTTCTCGCGTTGTCCCTCCACAACTTCTTCCGACTTTTTCTCTCGCAGTCGACTCCAGGCACCGATCGGTTCGCTATCCATTTCGTCTGTCGCTAGCACCTTAACCGCTCCACTTCCATTGGGATTCGGCACGAAAATACCCTTGCTGACTTTGGCGGTAGATGCGTTCATCATCACTGGTACCATTGCATCCGCAGTTTCTCCTTCGTTGGCAGGCCGCATAGACTGCAACTGTTGAGCGATATCTTGGGCAGCATTTTGGAGGCTATTTTGCAAAGGCTGACTATTTTGCGATTGCGATTGAGCTAATGAATCAGGAGCAACATTTCCTTCTGGTGACCTCAGTTGACGGTCTAGTTCATCGAGTAATTGCGCCATTTCCTGGGGAGACAGCGGGGCCGATTGATCCTGTGAATTCGAGCTCGATTCACCTTCTGGATTACTATTTGAATTAGCATTCTGGGAAGAGGTTGAGTTACTAGAAGAACTCTGAGACGACTGAGCCAAGCTGCTTGGATTATTGCTTGCTGGGCTGTTCCCAGATGGTGTTGTCGGATTGCTGGGGCTTGGGTTTTGCGAGTTGGCTTCTGGATTACCTTGAGGCTGTCCCGGTGGATTGGAAGAATCAGCTGGTGAATTCTGGTTCTGTGCATTTTGCGTCTCTTGGGCAGCTAACATCGACTCGAGTTCATTGGCCCGCTGCTGAACAGCAGTTTGAGCATTCTGCAATGCTTGCTGAACTCCTTGCGACTGTGCCGTCGACGCCTTCTTAGCGGCCGACTGCGCCTCAGATGATTGCGAGGCAGCCTCCAATTGACTTTGTGCGGTTTTCGGTTCCTGCTGTGCGGTAGCACCAACGCGCTGCGCGGCATCGGCAAGCTGTTTCGCCGTCTCCATCGCATTGAGTCGTTCCTGATGCGCGGCAGCGCGATCGAGATCTCTAGCAGCATCGGCGACCGTTTCACGAATAGCGTTCTGCTGCTGAGCCGATGAGGCGAGTTGCGATTGTGCGGCTTGTAACTGATCTTTCCACCCAGCCTCATTGAGCATCTGATTCAATGAATTCGCAAGTTCCGATGTGC
>JBEGUT010000162.1:0-7822 GCA_041178745.1 Planctomycetota bacterium
AGATGATATTTCAGAATAGCCAGTTCATCCCGTCGATTGGGAAAGCCCACAGGCAATGTTGGTTGCAGTCGGCTGAGGATGTAATCAGGAATCTCGTAAGTGGAATCGTCTTGGTTCATTGTCACGGCGCAGCGAAACGCTGGATGCGCGGGGATAGTAATACCGGCGACGATAGATTCTGCATAACGGCGTTGATCGAGTAGTGGAGCGAGACTTGCCCAGGACTTTTCGTTCATTCGGTTGCCTTCGTCTAGAATGCAAACCGCCCCGGTGATCATCGCTGTAACAAGCGGCGAAGCGTGATACGCGATTTTTCCATCCGAGGATAATACAGGAGTGACGAGAAGATCCTCGGGGCGTGTATCAGCAGTGCACTGATAGACGTAAAGGTCCTGTTTGCGCAGGCGGGCAGCTGCCATTGCCAGTACCGTCTTGCCAACCCCAGGTACTCCGACCAATCGCGGTGTCAATGGTAGGTCGCGATCATCGATCGTCAGCCAGCAAGCGAGCAGTTGCATCAAGACTTCATTCTGTCCAATCCACTCAGCTTGATGTTCTAAAGCGTGGCTGAGTTTGAGAGGTACGCCATCAATCGTGACGCTTCCCGCTTTTTTGGAAGAATCGGTCATCCTCAATTTTCTCCGTATGATAAATCGGCTCGGCATCGATCGTATCGGCATTCCGATGCACCATGCCAGCGATTGTCGCCTCTCTGTTGGATGTAACCCCTAGAAAGCCTCATCGCTGTAGCATAATGACTTTGCATTGTAGCCGAACGAGGAGTTGCGAAAATGTTGCTGAACACAATATCTGAATAAAATAAAAATGGCAAAGGTTACCGCAATGTGAGTGCGGAATACTTTGCCAAAATAAGTTCTGCTGCTGATAGTTTATGTGATTAAGAGCGGCGTGTTATTTAAACGTCGCGAAATCGACAGTCTGTAGGAATTTTAAAACATCGGCAAGCTCTTCTTGGGACAGCGATTTCTCGAATCCCTCGGGCATAAGGGAGAGACTCAGATCGCGACTGTTTTCAATTTCGTCTCGGGGGAAAGTCCGTTTAGTACCATCGCTTAATCCGAGTGTGACACCTGAGGCGTTTTCCTGAATCACAACACCACGAACTGTTTCACCATCGACCGTATTAAGTAATCGTTGTTTGTATTTTGCTTCGATCGCTTTATTGGGATGCAGAACTGCCATAAGTAATGCAGGGGTCGATTTGTCGGTTAATGCTCCCAGATTTGGACCGATGGGGTTGCTGTCTCCACTTCCCTGGTGGCAAGCGGCGCAGTGTTTACGGTAGATCAGCTCACCCTTGGATGGATCTGGATTCGCGTTCAATTGGGGAAGGATTGTGGCGACAAGTTTTTCTCGATCAACATTGTCGCTTTGCCCGAAAAGCTTATCCGATAAATTGCGAATCGTTTCATTGGGGTGGCCGCGCAACGAAGATATGGTAGCAGGATCAAGATCGGTGATTGGAACCTTAGTGGCAGCAATAGCCTGCAATAGTGATATTGCCCAGGAAGGTTTCGAAGTAAGTGTGTTGAGTAGGTTGGGTTGCAGTTCGCTGCCAAGTTTCGGCCAGACAGCAATCAATCGATCTGCCGTGCTGCGATCAGGCAAAACCCTCAATCGGTTTAAAGCAGCCCTTCTGACTTCGACCGGATTATCAGACGTCATGCAGGCGGTTAAAGCATTCATGTCGCCACTTGCTTGTTCGTCCATAGTACCGAGCCACTGGATCCAGGCGATCTTGACCGCTGGCGAAAGTGTTGCTTCACCAATTTGCTCGCGAGCCAATGGGAGCGCTTTCTTAAGTGGTTCAGGTATCTTGTCAAACGATTCCTTTTGATAGGAACGAAGCCATGCGGCACCGAGCAGGATGGTTCGTGAGTCGGTTTCGGCAGAAAAATCTTTCTGCTGTAAAACATCGGCGATGAACTGACGAGACTCTTGTTTGTTGTTCGAAGCAAGCCACCGTGCAAGCCATTGAGCGGCAAGATCGCGTTGAGTTTCGTCACTTTTCGAATCATCTAAAACTGCAAGCATCGTATTTGCCAGAGCGGAATCATGGACTGGATTTATCATCGAAGCGGCAACCATGATCCATTTGTCATCAAGAAAACGAGTAATTAATGCGGTCAATGGAGCCGAAATGGTGGCTTCATCCCACCGACCAGTAGTGAGTACATATTGCAATGCAAGCCGAGGAGAGATATTTTCCGAAGCAGCGTTCTTCAGCGACTCAATTACGGCAGTTCTGACCGAACCCTTGTCAGACGCAGCAGACTCGGACCAGCGTAACATAACCGACCTTAGATTGTGGTCACGATCTGCTAGACCGATTGCAATATCTTCATCGCGCAGCGCACCAACAGCTCTTAAGACGCCCCAAGCGGCGATTCTATTTTCCGCAGGGGCATCTGAGGTTGCCAAGGCACGCAGCAATGATTCAACGGATCCATCGTTATGCCAAATAAGTTGCTGCATGACGAGGTCGCGCAAGGGACCACTCGGGCTTTCCAACTGCTCTACCAGTTGCACCATGGTAAGTTGTGTCAAGTCGGGTAGTGGTTGGGCCGGCTGGTCTTTTTTGCGAACGCGATAAATACGTCCTCTTCCCTCCCCTGCTCTAACATCGATACGTTCTTGCCAGCTCAAAGGAATCCATTCCGTATGCTCGATGAATTGGCGATACATGTCGACAACCAGCATCGACCCATCCGGTGCGGATTCAACGAAAACAGGTCGAGACCAGGGGTCGGACGACCTAAACCATTCTGTCTGTTCTTCGCCAGTCGCGCGTTTAGCTTGAAAGGTCGAACCGCTGGATCGTAGCAAAGATCGATGAACCAAGTTATGAACGGGTTCACAAACCATTAGGCTTGGTGAGCCCTCAACATCGAAGCGATTATCGCGAACGATGATCGAGCTACAGGCGGACGTGAATCGATTTGCAGTCCATAAATCGTTAAAGCGATCTACGGTGCGGCTCGCTGGAAAAACAGGAGGCGAAATTGCTGGCTCAAACATCTGCTGAGTCGTCGATTCAATAGGTTGGCTGGAGCTTTTTAAATAGGACTCTTGAATGACAAAGTGGAACATCGGAAAACTGTTTGAGTTGCCAAACCAGTTTTCCCAATTGTCCCTGGATCGACCATATTGACTCGTGCCAGTCGTTAACTGAATTGAACCGCGGTCTACGTTGAGAATAAGATCGCGACCTGCCACTTTAAGCTGTTTCTTCTCTGCAGGAACCTCGATAGTGTCCACGCTATCGCCAGAAGAAAAATGAAGCTCATGATTAAGACTGTAGGAAAAACCATTCACTCGATGTTGTGGATTGGCTTCGGGAAAACCTGTAGCCAGGATTTTCTTTTCGTCCGCCATGTCATCTCCATCGGTGTCTCTCGCAAAGAAGATATCAGGAGCACAGGAGATAACGGCGCCATCGCGCCAGGGATAAACACCGTTGGGCCAAGCGAGTCCATCCATGAAAAGCGTTGCTTTATCCATGACGGAATCGCCGTTAGTATCTTCCAGAATCTTAATGCAACCACCACGACCGTTATTGCCTTCTGGGTAATCGCGCATCTCCACAACCCATAGGCGACCCTTGGTATCAAAAGCGAGGTGCACCGGATCATCGATTAGTGGTTCAGCAGCAATCAGATCTACTGTCCAGCCTTCCGGGACATGCATTGACTTCAGCGCTTCTGAAGGCTCCAAGGCCCGATCCTCCGCCAGCGGTTGATCGATGATTTCCTTGACTCGACGAACGACAAGATCCTCTGTTCCGGATTGCCACCGACCTGGCTGGTTGTAGTAGATCATCGAATCATCTACTTCATAGCCACCTTCGTTTCGCATTCTCTCGCTGGCTAGATATCCAAAGCAATCATCCGTGTAAGCGGTTACCCAAACTCTTTCGCTCTGCAACTCTTTTTTAAGTCGAATTTGATAGTCACAAACCACTTCTCCGGAGAGGAAAACCCAGGTAAGTGCATTACCAATTCTCCATGTGTGAATCGGGGCTGGATAGGTCTCAGGGATTCGTCCCATTCGATCCCATATCGCCAACATATTCTGTGCCCAGCGACGTCGATGGGCTGAGTCGCCTTGAGACGCGGCCACTAATGTGTCACGCGATGGCCGTTCAGGAGCTAGTCCAGCAAATCCAAAATGAGCGTTAATCGCTGACGACTTAACTGTGCCTTTGGGAATGTTAACGGGCAGGGGAGCAAGCCCAGTTTTGACAACTTGGTCGACTATTGAAGCGAGTTCATTACCGTGTCGTTGAGAGAGTTCTGTTGTGCCACGCGGATTAGGATTGATGTCGGCGCCGCAACCGATCACTGGTAAAGCGATGATGCCAGGATTTAGCTTTTCTAAAGTAGCCGCAGATATACCGGCCCAATCTCCGCTGATTTTGTTGATGTCTGGTGAGATCGATGTGCAGTGGCAGGCGTAGTCGTAAGCAACACTAAGCAGCTTTCCGGAAGAATCTTTTACACCCAAAATCGGAACGGAGGGATCACGCACGCCGTCCGGCGGATTACCGGCTCCTGCCCAAGCGCGATTGGCAAGGACGCGACGATTCGCGCCGAAGTTCGCTTCGCCTTGTCCCACCCATAGCTGTGCTGGGGTTGTTTTGCTTAATGATTCAAGGATCGTTTCAGTGATCTGCGAGATGAAGAATTCGGTGTATTCGGTTGATACCTTTAGGTGATCGGCGGGCATGTCTTCAGCAAAAAGGTTCGTTAAACCACCTACAAGATGCGGCGTAGTGTGCGAGTGCGACGCACAGAAGACGATTTCGCTGCGCTGAACTAAAGTTTTCTCACGAACCTTAGCTAAGATTTTAAGTGTAACCGCTTCTGGAAGACCAATCGAATCAACCGATACTAAAATGAATCGCTGCGACCAAGCGTTTTCAGTGGTAACTGGCTGCGATTCTTTCGCGATCAAAGCAAGTGAACGCACAAAAATCGAGTCGGAAACGCCAACTGTGGGCGTTGAGCGAGACGCATAGCCGCTGAGGCGTATTGGCTGTTGCGGAGTAATGTCTCGTTTGGCTACTCCAGCTTCCCAGATAATATCGTTGGCAGCAAAAGTATTAGATGAGATCGAAAAGAATATCAACGCCGCCAGCGACAGAATGTGTTGCTTCATAGCTCGGTTTGCCTGTAGCTAATGCAAAAACGAAAGATGTTCAATAAACCAAACGATGACGGATCAGAAATTAACGTCTAGTTGACCATTGGCTTCACTGAAGATGGCTATCTATGATGTCTCTAATCCTATCTTCTATTACCCCTTATGATACAAGATCTCATAGGGCAATGGGGATATCTCAAGAGCGAATACGAGGCTTGAGGATTTTTAGGTCGGATTTCGAGCGTGGACGTCCACCATATCGTAACAAAGTAGGAATCTCAGGGCGATTGTCATTCCGTAGCTTGTGATTCAAGGGAAAGTTTCAAGTAGCGAGCGGTTTTTGATTCCCGACTTCCGGCAACTTTTTCGGGTGTTCCCTCGGCAACCACTCGACCTCCTGCTGCCGCTGCACCGGGGCCAATATCGATGACATAGTCGGCAGCGCGGATCAATTGCATGTTGTGTTCGATAATGATCAGAGAATGGCCAGCTTCGATCAAAGCGTTGAAGCAATCGAGAAGTTGCACGATATCCTGAAAGTGAAGGCCTGTTGTCGGTTCATCCATGAGAAACAACGTGCGTTTACGCGATGAAGAAGCGAGATGGCCTGCAAGTTTAAGCCGTTGGTTTTCGCCTGCGGATAAAGTGGTTACCGATTGACCTAAAGCGACATAGCCAAGACCAACATCAACGAGCATCTGCAATTTGTTTTGCAGTTTCGTTTCTCCGCGAAAAAACTGAATTGCCTCCTTAACGGTCATTTCAAGAATCTGTGCAATGCTCTTGTCGCGATACATCGCAAACAAAATTTCTTGCTTGTAGCGAGTCCCTTCGCATACTGGACAACGCATTGAAATGTCGGCCATAAATTGCATATCGATCGTCAGTTGCCCATCACCCTCACAGTTGTCACAGCGACCAAGTTCGCTATTAAAGCTGAAATGCCCTGGGGTGAGGTTGTGCATTTTCGCGTAATGAGTTTCGGCAAACACCTGACGCAATTCATCGAAGGCTTTGATCACGGTGATGGGATTGCTACGAGGCGAGCGACTCAGAGGACTCTGATCGATCATGATCACATCATCAATTTTCTCATCGCCAATTAGTTCTGAGAATGGTAGTGGAGGATCGCAAGATTTATTCTTGGAATTACAGATCGCTCCGTAAAGTGTGTCATGAACCAAACTGCTTTTACCACTCCCTGAAACACCGGTAACAACGCACAAAACCTCGAGTGGAAAGCGGATATTTATATTTTGTAAATTGTTTCCAGAAGCGCCATTTAGGGTAAGCCAAGAAACTACTTTGCGTCGCGATGGCGGCAGGGCAATACCTCGACGTTTCGCCAGATATTCGCCCGTTAAGCTAACTCCAGGCTCCGTTGCTTTTTTCGTCGGGCCTTGGTAAGTGATCCTGCCACCATCGTGTCCTGCCGTAGGGCCTATCTCAACCATCCACTCTGAGCGTTCGATCATCTCTTCTTCATGTTCAACGACGATCACCGTATTACCACGATCACGCAATCCTTCGATAGCGGAAATCAAGCGATCGGTATCTGCGGGATGGAGCCCAACGGTTGGTTCGTCTAAAACGTATAGCATGTTGACCAAAGACGATCCGAGAGCGGCAGTTAATGCAACTCGCTGCGATTCTCCACCGCTTAAAGTTCTCAAAGTTCGATCGAGTGTAAGATACTCGAGTCCAACCGCAGAGAGATAATTCAATCGGTTCAGCGATTGCTCGAGAACATTGCCAGCTATTGCTTTCTGTCTTGTCGAAAGAGAAAGTGAACTCAGAACCTGCAATGCTTCTGCAACTTCATGTCGACAAAGTTCGGCAATACTCTTTCCCCCGAGTTTGTAGGATAGAGCAGCAGGACTTAGCCTTTGTCCTTGGCATTGATCACAGCGCGAGTAACTTCGCCAGCGACTAAGAAAAACTCGAACATGCATTTTGTATTTCTTTCGTTCGAGCCAAGCGAAGAAACCCTTTAAGCCCCCAAAATCTCTCTCAGGGACACCTTGTTCAATCAGTTTCTTATGTTTCTGATTTAGCTTCGAGTACGGGATATCGACAGGAAGTTGGTAGTCATCGGCTAAATCAAGGAGTTCCTCTAATTCATGCCGATAGGATGGAGAGTTCCAGGGTGCGATCGCTCCCTCCCGTATCGATTTACTAGGATCTGGAACAACCAAATTCATGTCGATGTCTACAAGATCACCAAATCCTTCGCACTTGGGGCATGCTCCCAGAGGTGAATTGAAACTGAAGAGAGTCGATGTTGGTTCCAGGTAATCGATCTGGCAGCGACGACACTGCAGTTTTTCATTAAAGCATACGATCCGATAATCGGTTCCATCGAGTGTGACCGAATCGGTTGTGATAGTGGAAGAGTTGCCGAAATCTATTGGTGAGCTATTGGTCAGCAGCAGGTCAACTTGACCATGTCCTTCTCGAAAGGCGGTTTCCAGGGAATCTAAAAGACGCGTGTTGGAACTGATTGGGAAGCTAAAGCGATCTATTAAAACCCAGCCGAAACCTTTCTTCGGAAAAAGTTTCGCCATGTCCTCACGTTCATCGCGGCCGAGATTGACCAGTCGGTTTTCTGTCGCTACGCGAACCAACCCAGTTTGCTGAAAACGTGCCAGTTGGTAATTCA
>JBEGUT010000163.1:0-7749 GCA_041178745.1 Planctomycetota bacterium
ATAACGCGATAAAGATTATTGCTAGAGGCGACTGGTTGAAGCCCGAGATAGCGCTGGAATGGATCCATAAAAACGTTCTCTAACGCGACTGCTGTGGGAGAGTCACAGGTTGTTTTAAAAAGAGTTCGACGGCGATGCTGGGCCAGGTTTATTCAATGGCTAAGGGAATCGGAAGAACCTGATTCATGCAACCAACACCTATCAATTAAACGAGTACTCAAGAACTATTGTACTCAGCAATGCGCTACCTGTCTTGAGGGCGATCTCGAAGGAGGGGTATTATTCATCATCCTCTTCTTCTCGCAGCGGTTGAAAACGCTTTAGGAGATAGCTCAAGGACCAAACCGCCATAGCCATCAAGAGCGGTGCGGCATAGACAAAAAAGACGAAAAGAACCTGGGCTGTACGGCTGTTTGCGGGTGTCTCTGCTTTGGAAACCCGTCCTATCCAACTATTGAATTCGTCTGAAATGACTGGGATTCGAGTGGCGTAGGCTAGGCCGGCAGCGAAAATTGCAAAGACAACCATCAGCAGGAGCAAAAACCGAGTGCTGAATTGAAGCGAACGTTTTTCTGCAACCGGTGCAAAGGGACTTTGGCCCGTTCCTCGCATGACTCGAATCCTAAAGGTTATTCGATAAAGCCGAATTCATTGGTATTGATTAGTACTCGACTTAGTTCTACCAAAGATCTTCTCGACAAGAAATCGAGACATGATTTTTGTTCCGAGGGAGTCGGAGACCGATGAAAAATTTCGCCGTACAGGCCACTGACAACTGCTTCAGGGGATGAGTATGTCGATTTGGCTTTTTCTGCCAAAGCATGGGCAGCCTGCAGAGACCAATCACCGTTCAGCATAGTGAGGGCTTGGGGCGCCACAATACTCACACCGCGACAACCGCATGAAACCGTATTGTCGGGTAAGTCGAATGTATCCATAAAGGGTATGCGAACGGTTCGTTTTTGAATCAGGTAAATCGACCGAACGGTTTGTTTATTTTCTGGCGAAGGGTACCAACCTTTTGTTTTAGTTTCGTTGTCATCCAGAGTGGCAGGGTTAGCCGTGAGAACCTCGGCAGGTATCGGAGGCCAGATAGGTGGCCCCCCTGCCCTGTGCTGAAGCAAACCAGAGACGGACAACATGGCATCTCGTAGTTGTTCGGCCGATAGTCGTCGGATTGCGCGAGGCCAGGATTGAGTGGTTAGTTTTTCTCGGTAAGTACGACTGGTGACAATGAGTCGCTGCACATGCTTGATCGACCAGTTTGATCGAATGAACTCAGTCGCTAGCCAGTCGAGCAACTGTGGATGCCGCGGTTCCTGTCCTGACAGTCCGAAATCATTGGGAGTACTTACCAAGCCTTCACCAAAGTGAAGTTGCCAGAGTCGGTTGACGATGACGCGCGCGGTCCAAGGGTTTTGCGGCGAAGCAATCCACTGAGCCAGAACGGTTCGTCTTCCGCTGCTAGATTTCCGATGTTCAGGTACGCTCATCTCTTTTGGGTCGAGCACTGCAGGGATTCCAGGTGAAACTTCTTCACGCGGAGATCGATAATCACCCTGATAGAAAACGAAAGTTGCGGGAATGGAATCACGCTTCTCGGAAATAATAAGTCCAAATTCGTGTTGCTTTTGCAGTGCTTTGAGCGATTTAATTTCGTTTGAAATCATCTCGGCGCTAGCCGTAGACGTATTGGTAGCATCCTGTTTATCCGATGCCGCTTTGGCCCTTTGTTCAAGCTCTTTCAGTTGCTGCTGTAGTTCAGAAATCTTGCGATCTAGATCCTCGTTCCAGCGATCGATTTCTTGCTTGCGTTCGGCGATTTCAAGGGGACGTTCGTCACCATATTGCACGCCCGCAAAGAAAGCTCTCAATCGAAAGTAATCGCTTTGAAGTAGTGGATCCGTTTTATGATCATGGCATCGACAGCACGAGAGGGTCATACCAAGAAAGGCAGATCCAGTCGTTTCTGTAATATCTGACAAAAACTCCGCGCGGCTACGATCCTGCTCATTGAAAAGTGCAGCCGCGTTATCCTGTGGCCCAAGTCGCAAGAATCCAGTCGCAATCAGAAGGCGAAGTTCTTCTTCGCTGCGCGGCTCGCTCTCTAGAAGCTCGTCGCCAGCGAGTTGTTCAATGATGAATCGATCGAAGCGATGATCTTGATTAAAAGAGTCGATGATATAATCGCGATACTTCCAGGCCTTGGGGCGATACTCATCCCAATCGAATCCATTGCTGTCACTATATCGCACAACGTCGAGCCACATTCGACCAATATGTTCACCATATCTTGGAGACGAAATTAGACGATCGACTAGTTGTTCATAGTTTGAGTCGCTACTGTTGTTGAGCCATTGATCCATCTCGTTCTTTGTCGGAGGCAATCCGCAAAGATCAAAATAAAGTCTTCGAAGGAGTATGCGAGTATTGGCGGGTTCAGGAGCAGGAAGATGATTGTCGATTCGATATTTTGTTACAAATAGGTCGATGGCGTTAAGAGGAGTTGTGGAGGTCGCTACCGCAGTTGACCACGATTGCAATTCGGAGGCAGAAGATGCTGGATCTTTATTTTCCAGAGGTTTGGCAAGCGACGAGTTATTGGCTGGGAAAGGTATGGATGGAGCAACGAGTTTTCCAAGGGACCATAGATTAAGTCGTTCTCCGTTCCATCGTTTTCTCACAGGATTTTGTGGATCGCTCCAAGCATCTCCCTGCGGTGATTTTGATGAACCATCATCGGTCGAAAGACCGGTGCGATTCCATGATTCTTGCGACCAGAGCGCGCCTCCTATAATCCAGTCTCGGAGTAACTGAATTTCGGAATCAGGCAGCGGGTTTTTCGGGGGCATTTCAAGCCCTGCCCGTTTCCCTTCGATTACCTGGAGGAGAAGCGATTGCTCGGGATTAGTCGCGTCGATGGTGGTACCGAGTGAGCCTCCTTGGAGCAGTGCAGCGCGTGAGTCGATACGCAATTCCCCTTCAGCTTTATCAGGACCGTGGCAGCTGAGGCATTGCGATTTCAGAATCAGTGCAGTTCGATCTGCTAATTGAATCGGGCTGAGTTCTTCGATTTCGTCGTTGCGAGCGATTACTGGAGAGGTTTCTTGCGCGGAGCTGCGGATTGAATCAAAAAGTAAGGAGATCGATACCAAGGTCAGTAGGTAAACAACGATCCTCGCACCGCGCAGACGGTGGTGAGGAAGCGAGTTCAAACTGAAATTGGTCTTCATGGTGGATTCAATGATTCAATGAGTGTTGAGTGGATTACGAAAGAATGTCCCAAATAGGTTTGGCACTTCCTGCAACTCCGGTGAGTCGTTCTTGTCGCCCCTGGATTTCGAAATAAAGGTTTTCGAAGTCGAGCCCGAGTGCGGAAAGGATGGTGGCATGTAAATCTCGAAACTGAAGTGGTCTTTCTATTGCCATGAGGCCGATTTCATCTGTGGCCCCAATGGTGGTTCCAGGTTTGATACCGCCACCTAGTAACCAAATCGTGAAGCCCGCCGCATTATGCTGTCGACCGTGATCTCCTTGCATCATCGGCGTGCGTCCAAATTCGCTGGCGCAAATGACGAGTGTCGAATCGAGCAAGCCACGCTGTTTGAGATCGGTCAGAAGTCCGGCGATAGGTTGGTCGGTCCATTTGGCCCTTGGCGTATGATTCTCGCTTAACTTTCCGTGGGCATCCCAACCATCTTTGTCAGGCATATCGTAGAGTTGAACAAAGCGAACACCACGTTCTACGAGCCTTCGTGCGAGCAGACACTTTCGACCGAAGCTTTTGGTTCTCTCTTCGGTTGCATTCAGTGCATAGAGCTGATGTGTTGCTTCGGATTCTTGTTCCAATTGACCGACTTCCAAGCCAGCGGATTGCATTCGATAAGCGAGTTCGTACGACGCAATGCGCGCATCCAGTTCGCCAAACTCTCCGATGCGTTGGCGATGTTCTCGATTGAGTTGACCGATTAAGTCAATCGACTCCTTCTGACCTTCTGCAAAGCTAGGTTGTGGTAGCAGGTCTAAGACGGTTGCGCCGCGGTCTCGCAAACGTGTAGGCTGAAAGGCAGGAGGAAGAAAACCGTTGCTGTAATTTGCAACGCCACCTAAAGGTCCAGCATCGAACAGCAATACATAACCAGGCAGATCTTGATTGTCCGAACCTAAACCGTAGGTTAGCCAAGAACCAAGGCTCGCTTTGCCACCACGTATATCACCTGTGTGAAGTTGATAGCTCGCCGGGGCATGATTGTTTGAGTCAGCTTGTAGAGAGTGAATCAAACAGAGATCGTCGATATGTTGCGAAAGGTGGGGAAATAATTCGCTAACCCAGCGGCCCGAGTTACCCGCACGATGCCAGCGATAGGGACTCCCCATCAATTTGTTTTCGCAACCATGGAAGACATTGGCGTGACGCGTTTGTTCGACTTGCTTCCGAAGCGATTCTGGTACCGGTTGCCCATCCAGTTTTTGCAGTAGGGGCTTATAGTCCAAGGTGTCTATCTGCGATGGCCCCCCGACCATGAATAAAAATATCACCGACTTTGCTCGAGCATGGAAGTCAGGTGACCGAGGCTCAAAGGGTTTTAGTGGATCGATCGACTGCTGTTTGGAAAGTCCTTTGCCTGTTTTCTCAGCTGCTTTACTAGTGTGATGCAGTGCATTAAGCGCAAGAGTCCCAAAGCCTCCACCGAGGTTTCGCAAAAAGTCGCGACGAGGAATCCAGGAAGAATTGGCCATCAGAGAAAGACTGAGTGGAGGTAGGGGCGTGGATCTCGTGGGGAGATCGTTGGTCTAGAAGGCTAGTCCAACATGAAATGCTAACGTGAACTCGGGAGACAAGCAAATTTGGGTAATTTCTAACGCTCGGAATATTAGTTTGGTGGTTTGGGTGGTTTGGGTTCTTTGTTTCGGTCAGGGAAAAGGTTTTTGCAATGCTTGATTTTCTACCAACGAAAACAACGATTTTATCAATCCTGAGCGTATTCCCACGCCGATTCAGAATTTGTAGTTCGTTAACACGGTGGGTTCGTGGAAGGGATTAATGATTATGAAACGCTGTTTGCTGGCTATCGCCGTATTCTCTGTGTTGGCATCGACAGGATGTCTTCATAACCTCCGCCGTGACTGCAACGGTTGCAATACTCCGATGGGTTGCCGTCCTTGCACGCTAGGTTGGCAGCGTGGTGGAACTGACTACGGAAATCACATTGACCACAGCCGTTATCCACACCATGCTCAGGCTGCTCCTGGTGGTCCTCAGGGAGCGACGGTTGCCTACCCATATTATACGGTTCGCGGCCCTCGAGATTTCTTGGCCGACAATCCTCCAACAATCGGTCGCTAAACCTTTTGTGGTAACCCACGTGGAAACGCTGCATGTTGTGAACTTAGAATCGCAACATGAACGTTCCACGTGGTGGATGGCGGTCGAGGCGAGAGAGCATCGTTCCGAAGGAACGTGTTGCTGAGCAATTCTGAGCGACTTCGACTCCTGCTGAGGCAAGCACTTCTGTCTTCGGAGCAGTCTTTCCGCTTTGAAAGATCGGTTTAGCATTTTGTTTTAGTGCAGCCTTCTGACTCCGTTTACAAGAAGCGTTTTCAACGTTCGAAAATCCGCTTTGCCTCTGTCTCCGTCATTTCAAAACGGTGAACGCTTTTTTCTTGGCCAGAGGGACCTGTTGGTTTGTTGATTCCTTATGGCTAGATTCGCTATCGGTTTCTGTGACTTTAGTTTCATGAAACCGTTGGTTCGACTCACCCAGAGACAAGATACAATTACGGTGAGCACGGGCGGAGCGAAGAGGATTGCATGATAGGCGTATAGCGTTGCATGCAGCGGTTGGCCGAAAATGTAAATGTCAACGGCAACGGCTATGGCCAACATGATTAGGACAGCTGTCATAAAGCAAAGTAGCTAGACAGTTCCGGGAGTAGAGCGAATCGTCTTCGGTCGCATTCCAGTTTTCGGAGTTGTCTGGCGAAGTACGAGCCACAAGGGCGAGATCGTAATTGGCATGAATATGAATTGCCACCGTTGAGTCTGACAATCTCTGATAATTCCGATCACTGTAGCGACCAAAAACATTGGTGCCACGTAAGCATTCCAACGATTTCGGCGAATCAATATTATGTCGTGATCGAGGTTCATTTAGAAACATACGTGAGCTAGTCGACTTACTCTGGAGAATGCAATTCAGGAAACACTTCGCTATTGAGATTTTGACGAACAATTTTTGCTTTTGTTCGAGCGATGAAGTCCGCTTTGAAATTAGCAACTTGTTGTTCGGTGATTCCTAAGATTTCAGAGGCTTTCTTGTTCGTAGCTCCAACGACAAAGATCAACTCTAAGCATTTCAATTTGGTCCAGTCCTCACCTTCTTTCCAGCGTTGAACCTGTTCTTGAAGAGCCTGCATGATAGCTTGTTCTTCTAAGTGCCGTCGTTCGTGACTGCGGGCAATCGAACTGGCACCGGGCAGTCGGCCAGGGAATTGAGACCAGCCTTGATCCGTGTCGGTGGTATGCAAGTTCACTGTTGGCCGTCGGCCGCTACGTCGTAGGTGATCGGTCAGTTTGAAAGCGCAGATAGCGAATAGATAGCCTTCCAAGGGACGTTGTCCATCGTAATTGGGAAGACTGTTAAGTAGTCCGATGAAGGTTTCCTGGACGATATCTTCAGCGGTTGATCGATCCGAGACGCGGCTTTCTACAAAGGCAAGCAAGCGTCCTTCATAGCGTTCGATCAACTCCGACCAAGCGTTTTTGTCGCTTTGTCGAACTCGTTGAATAAGTAGTTGATCGGCCGAAGGTATTTCTGATGACATAATGCAATCCGCCCGTTAGATCAATCACTGAGAAGGTCTTACGGGTTGAAGAGAAAGTCCATATGGTAGATACATTCTACTGCAACTAACAGTCGATCGTTAGCGTCGAAAGTAGCATGTGCGCAAATATCAGCGGTATGTCGTTGTTTGAAATGTATCGTTACCGATTTTCTTTCGACCGATTGTCTTCACACCTAAATGTGCGAGTCCTAGTACGCCCAGTATAGAGAGCAAGCCGAATCCGACATTTCGGAATCGCTCTGGGTGATCAGCGCGATCGTAATAGACTTTCCAGTGGTTTAAATACTCGAGATCGATATTGATTTTTCGCCACGATTGATAGCGAGGTCCATCCGCGGTCGTAACCTCCAAGATTAAACCTTCCACCTTAAAATTCTTGCCACTATCGCTCAGGCTTCGCGAACCATTAACTGGTGCTTGCTGAAGTATTTCGCGGAGGTCCTCCATGATTGCTGGAACCTGATTGCATGGGCGTGATTGCTTGAAAACATACTTGTCTAAGTCCTTGCTGAATGCATCGATGGAACCTTCTACACGTTTTTCGAAACAAGCCTCTCTCGATGCTTCCAAGTCACCACTGATAATCACGGTAAAGTAATGATTATCCGCGTCCCAATAGGGATTCTTAAAAATCCAATCGGGTTTATCCGCTGGATACATCGGATCGTACTCCATACTGGACGAACTCATACCGGTTGATTCTTGGGATGGAGTTGTCAATTCGGTATCGGCTGAGGTGTCTGGCGCGGAGTCCTTAGACGATTGTTGCTCTTTCCCTTTAGCGATCGATGTGTGGGCTGTTATGAAGAAAACAGCGAGGGCGAGGATTGTCAAATAGCTCATAGCGCTGCGAAGTACTACTCGTTGTCTTCGCATAATTCTCGGGTATTGATCGGATTTCAT
>JBEGUT010000164.1:0-7739 GCA_041178745.1 Planctomycetota bacterium
TGATCGTTGTAGTTACTCGCTTGCTGTTTACTTGAACTTGAATCGGGAAACTATCCAAATCGATTGTAGCATGCTGCACGCGTTGGTATTTACAAGTCGCTGCGATGCGTCGATGAACGGATTGAAACAATCCACTTCGCATAGCGTAAAGATTGGTGCGGCGCTCGGCCATCCTTGCCAGCAGTCGAGATTGAGTTGGTTGGCTTGCAAGCCGTTCGTCGGTCACCCTATCGTCAGAGCGATTCCAGACAGCTATTCGAAATGCTGGATCATGTGCCAAACGATAGACATTATCTTGTGCCGAATTGCCCATGCCAATGCGTTGACTCGTTCACGCAATAGATCGCCAAGCTGATAGCGAGTCGCAGCATGATTCCTCGTATCGCTCATCTGGGCAGCGATCGAACTGGTTAATGTTAGTTTAAATTCAGCTTCACGAAGCAACAGGACACCAGCCGTTAGAGGTGATGCGATGATCTGAGAAATCCACCTTGATGGACCGAATGAAATCGGGCTCAGATTTGTTACCTTTTGCTTCACCCATTGCGTGACCTTCCTTGCGTGTGAGATTGATGTGAGATATCAATCAAGCACTGGAGATCACGCGTGGGTTATCTGCTTCTAGAACTTTTCTCGTGAATAATTCAGGTTGAGTTTGAGAGCATAGATGAGAGGGTAACATGTGACAACAGCCATACGAAAAACGCACTGCAGCCAACAATTTGTTTCTTCGAAGAAGATCAGACAAATTGCAACGAATGATTCACTTTTTCAAATTTTTGACAGAAAGAGTTGTTGTGATGCAGTTGTGAAAATGTTTATCCTACGAAACTCACCGTACGTCCTAAGCCACTTCTATTCTTTAAGAATTTCGAGAGAATCTTCACCATGCCAAGGCCAATAACTCCCAGCGAAGGTCAGAGAATTGTTTCGTTTGTATCAGGAAACTTAGGTTCTGCTATTGATCGCGGTGAATGCTGGGATGTTGCGGAAAGAGGCATTCTCTCCATTTCAGCGCGTCGCCCTCGACCGGCAAGTCTCTACGAATGGGGCTCAGTTATAACCGTGTCGCAGCTACAACCGGGAGATATTTTGCAATTCAGCAACTTTGTGATGCGGGTTACGCAACCAGATACCAGTTGGGCGCAACAAAGCCTAGGTTCACCAAGGCATACAGCCATCGTGCAAACAGTCTACGGGGGTGGCAAGGTTACCATTCTTCATCAGAACTATGATCCACCAGGTCGAGTTGTTTCCAGTCTAACAAACGTTTATCTATCTGCAGGCACTCACTCCAGTGGTGCAGTAATTACGACTTCTGGCTCTGTCACATGCTACCGCCCCATGATGCCATAATGCATCGTCGCTGTAATTCGCCGTTGTCATCAATCGCCCGTCGATCCACGGCGAAGCCGCAAAGCGGCCATAGTAAAAATGCATCCGCCGTTCAAACCCTTAAGCTTTCGAATCAAAACGTCGGCGATGGATTTGCTTCCGACGCGTAAGATCGCGGAGCGACCCAAGACAAAGGAGCGACGACAGAGCACTTCCATGGGGAATCTTCGATCACCTTAAAGATCATCCATTCCTAGAATTTTTGGCTGATTATGGCTTATAGTTTCTTTTCCTTGGTTTAGGTAGTAGATCTCGATTTTTGCGCCTTCCATGTTTTTCGTAAACCCGTTTAGCGCCAACGATGGTTTGGTCGCTCTTTCGTACCACATAGATACGATCCTTAGCTGTCGCTACTGCAGCACGATGGTCAACAATAGGGTGCGGATAATCAACCCCGATTCGGCAGCGATAGCGCATCTGGTCGTCACTACTCATTTTCCACGGCTCGAAAATAACTGGCTGGGGAACATGCTGTCGTTCGGGGATTCACTGACGAGCAAAAGTTCCATTCGGATCCTGATCCATCGCTAGCATGATGGGTGAAGAAATACGGCGGAATTCTGTTGCCTATACGGATAGGATAGCGGTAATCTTTTCAGATAACTCTTTGGGAATGGTGCGATTTGGCACATTTGTGTGCGGCCAGCGGTTAGGCTGTGACACATTGAACCGCTTTTTACGGGGGTGGTTGGTGATTTCGGAATCAACTCATGCGGATTTGCGAAGTTTGCGGACGCGTTATGGGGATGGTACGGCAATTGCATTGCTTGTTGGAGTGGCATCTCTGCAGATGGATGATTGAGCGGTTGCAGAGCGAGCATTGAATCAATTTAGCTAAGTGGTTGGTTTAACTATGAGTATTGTTTCGCCAGAGCTGCAATTGTTGATCGTGGATGATGAGACAGATTTTCGTGAAACAGCTGTAAGCTATTTCAGGCATCAGTCGTATCGGGTGCAGTCAGCTGCCAGTGCGGAAGATGCGCTTCAGGCGATGCGCAATTCGACGTTCGATGTCGCGGTCATCGACTTGCACATGCCGGGTATGGATGGGCTGGAATTGTTAAAGCGGTTGTTGGAAGAGGATTCGCAATTGCAAGTTGTGATGCTAACTGGAGGAGCATCGGTAGAGACAGCGGTTGAGGCAATGCGACGAGGGGCATCGGATTATTTAAGTAAGCCGATACGGTTGGCGGAGTTAGATGTATTAATTCAGAAGGCTTACCATGCGGGGCGAGTGCAGCGTGAGAATTCGCAACTGCGTCAGGTTTTGAAGCGCTCGGTTAGTTCGACCAAGCTCATCGGCAAATCGGAAGCGATGGAGAAGGTCAATCGATTAATTACTAGGACAGCGGCTTCAGATAAGCCCATTTTGATCGAAGGTGAGAGTGGGACTGGTAAAGAGTTGGTAGCGCGAGCCATTCATCAGGCGAGTCCATTGGCTGATAAGCCGTTGGTGGTGATTAACTGTGCTGCGTTGCCGGAGACATTGCTGGAAAGCGAATTGTTTGGCCATGAGAAGGGGGCTTTTACCGGCGCGATTGCTGCCAAGCCTGGGCTCTTCGAGATCGCCGATGGTGGGACATTGTTTATCGATGAGTTTGGCGAGTTAGCCGGATCCTTGCAGGCGAAGTTGTTGCGAGTGCTTGAGGATGGTGTGATTCGTCGGATTGGTTCGGTCAAGGAACGTAGAGTTCGCGCAAGGATTTTGGCGGCTACGAATCGTAATTTGGCTGAAGAGGTTAAGGCGGGCCGGTTCCGCGAGGATTTGTATTATCGAGTGAATATTCTGACGATTCATTTGCCTCCACTTCGCCAGCGTCTAGGAGATGTACCATTGTTGGTTCAGTCGTTTACCAGCGATGGTTGGAAGCTTGAACCAGGGGTGATGGAGGTTCTTGAACGTTACAGTTGGCCTGGAAACGTTCGACAGTTGCTGAATGCCTTGGAGCGAGCGAAGATCTTAGCTGATGATGAATATATTCGGTTGGCCAATCTTCCCCCTGAGATTATGTCCAAGGAGGAAACGTTATCTCCCGTTAAATTGGGCACGCAGGTCGATTTAGAGACGCTCAATCGAATGCATGTGGTGGATGTTCTTGACCGTTACCATGGAAATAAGGCTCGTACGGCAAAGGCTTTGGGAATTGGCCGTCGTTCACTTTATCGATTGTTGGAAAAATACGGCCTTCATTCGACCGAAATGGGGGTGGGGGTATCTTCCGAGGGTGAGGCGGTTGGGCAAGACAACCAAGATTGATTTGGTTAAACTGACAGAGTGACACTGTTGTCAGTCAAGAATCAATTCTCTCGAGCGGTACTAGCCATGCGTGTGGGACTTTTCATCCCCTGTTATGTCGATCAGTTTTATCCTGATGTGGGCATGGCAACGGTTGAGGTTCTGGAAAAGCTTAATCTTGAGGTTGATTTCCCGGCGGAGCAGACCTGTTGTGGGCAACCGATGTTGAACACAGGTTGCACTTCAGCAGCGGTGCCTCTTGCGAAGCGGTTTGTTGAAATCTTTGCCGAATACGATTATGTGGTTTGCCCCTCCGGCAGTTGCACTTCGATGGTGCGGAACCACTTTCATGAATTGCTGCACGACGATCCCGGTTATCTCAAGTTGCAGAAAAAAAGCTTTGAGCTTTGTGAATTCCTGCACGACGTTCTCGGTTTGACCCGGTGGGAGGGCGAGTTTCCGTATCGGGTTGGAATTCACCAAAGTTGCCACGGGTTAAGAGAGTTGCGATTAGAAGGGTGTTCGGAGGAAATGCGAAGTCGCCCTCAAAAGGTGAAAGGATTTCTTTCTGGGCTAACCGGTATTGAATTCACTCAACTGAAACGCCCTGATGAGTGTTGTGGTTTCGGCGGCACGTTTGCAGTGGCTCAAGAAGCTATTTCGGTGATGATGGGGGATGACCGCCTGGAAGATCACCAGCAAGCTGGGACTGAAGTGTTGACGGCGACCGACATGAGTTGCTTGATGCACATGGAAGGAATTATTCGTCGCAATAAGATACCGATGGCCGTGATGCATGTGGCAGAAATATTGGCGGGCCGCAAACCCACCAAACCTTGGAAGCCTTCCGAAATTAAGCCTGCATCGGCGTAAAGATTTGACTCTTGCCAACAAGAGATTTGGACTACCGATTATGAATGCCCCAGTGCACAAAGAGCATGCAGAGTTAGCGAGCGAGTTTGTCAACAATCGCCAGAGAGCAAAGTGGCACGATAGTTCTCTGTGGTTTGTTCGCCAGAAACGGGATCGCCAAACGCAGACGATTCCGGAGTGGGAGCAGTTGCGATCGTTGGCTTCGACCATCAAGCAGCACACATTAGCCAAGTTGCCTTACTACTTGGAAGAGTTTGAACGCAATGCGACGAAGATGGGGGCCGTTGTTCATTGGGCCCGAGATGCCGAAGAGCACAACCGCATTGTTTGCGACATCCTTAAAAACTACGGCGCAAAGAAGATTGTTAAAAGCAAATCGATGCTGACCGAGGAATGTCATTTGAATCCTTTTCTCGAGCAGAATGGGATTGAAGTAGTAGATACGGACTTGGGTGAATGGATTGTGCAGTTGCGCCATGAGCCACCTAGTCATATCGTGATGCCGGCAATTCATATCAAAAAGCAGGAAATCAGCGAGTTGTTTCATGAGAAGCTGGGAACCGAAGAGGGGAACAGCGATCCGACTTATTTAGCTCGTGAGGCTCGTTACCATTTGCGCCAGAAGTTTGTTCAAGCGGACGCGGGGATTACCGGAGTCAACTTCGCTGTGGCTTCGACGGGCGGGGTTGTTGTCTGCACAAACGAAGGGAATGCGGATTTAGGAGTATCTCTTCCAAAGCTGCATATCGCTTGCATGGGAATTGAGAAGTTGATTCCTCGCAGCGAGGATTTGTCTGTGTTCACACGGTTGCTCGGTCGAAGCGCGACAGGTCAGCCCATCACCGCTTACACATCGCACTTTCATGGTCCACGGCCCGGATGTCAATTGCACATCGTGATCGTGGACAATGGCCGTTCGGCGATACGAGCAAGTCAAGATTTTCAGAACTCATTGAATTGCATTCGCTGTGGCGCGTGCATGAATACATGTCCTGTATATCGACGCAGCGGTGGTCATAGCTATTCCAACGTGGTTCCTGGACCTATCGGAAGTATCTTGGCTCCGAGTCAGGATCCAAAGAGCCATGGCGATCTTCCGTTTGCCTGCACGTTATGCGGTTCATGCTCGGATGTTTGTCCGGTGAAGATCGATATTCATCACCAATTGCTTACATGGCGTCGCGAATTAGCGATCAAGAAAATTGTTCCCTGGACGAAGCGGTGGTCGATGAGCATGGCGAGCATCGTATTGAAACATCCATGGGTTTATAGCGTCGGGGGTAAGGTGGCGCGTTTAGCATTGCGGGTTATGCCGCGGTGGATGATTTATAACGGCCTTAATGCTTGGGGTAAGCAGCGAGATTTGCCACCGGCGCCGAAGAAGAGTTTTCGTGAGCTCTATCGCCAGCGGGGCAACAGCAATGGGCAAGAGAGTCCCAGTCACAAGACAAATGTCAGTAACGGTTCGAAAGATTTGAAGGGGTAGTGATGAAGGGTGCTCGAGAGGAGATTTTGAACAATCTCCGCAAGCAGATTCCGATGGAAACGCCGGCGCTACCCGAAGTCATTCAGGGAGAGTGGATTCGTTACGCCAATCCCGTTGAGCAATTCGCGAATCTTATTGCGGGCGTTGGAGGTAGTTGCCAGACTGTCGCTAATCGCGGTGAGATCCAAGCTCGACTAGAATCGTATCCCGAGTATCGAGATGCCAAACGGATTTATTCTCAGGTGTCTGGTATCCCCTCACACTTTGATCTCGATGCAATCGATCAACCTCAGGATCTAGAAGATTTAGATTTCGTGATTTATCCAGGTCAGTTTGCAATTGCCGAAAATGGTGCGGTCTGGGTGACTGATCAGGGGCTTAAGCATCGGGTGATTTTCTTCATTACACAGCACCTTGTGTTGGTAGTTGAGAAGAAAGATCTTTTGCACACGATGCATGAGGCCTATGCGAGAATTGAGTTTCAAAAACCAGGTTTCGGTCTATTCATTTCAGGGCCTTCCAAGACGGCGGACATCGAGCAGTCGCTGGTGATTGGCGCTCACGGGTGCCGATCGATGCAAGTTTATTTGGTGGAAGGTTGAAAAATCATTGACGTTAGTCAATGCTGATGATCGCAGATTGAGTACCAGTTTGGTTTGCTGCCTGAAATATTATGCTCCTGAGATCCAATGTGCCACAAAGGGCGTTTGAGTAGATTTGGAAAAGGCTTGTCATGCGGTTTGAAAATGTCTCGGTGGAATCAATAGGTTTTTCTCTCCCTTCGGAAATCGTTACGTCTTCGGATATCGAAAGTAGTTTGTCGAAGGTGTACGAGCGACTCTCTTTTCCGCCGGGAAGACTAGAGTGGATGAGTGGGGTGGGGCAGCGTCGTCTGTGGCCTGTTGGTTTTCGGGTCAGCGATGCAAGCGTTCGAAGTGGTGAGGCGGCGATTGAAGCAGCAGGAATTGCTCGCGAGAAAATCGGTGTGCTCATTCATGCGAGCGTTTGTCGAGATTA
Source organism: Planctomycetota bacterium (assembly GCA_041178745.1). Taxonomy (GTDB): domain Bacteria; phylum Planctomycetota; class Planctomycetia; order Pirellulales; family Pirellulaceae; genus JAFLCP01. The sequence goes on from JBEGUT010000164.1 coordinate 7,008, forward strand.
CCTGGAGCCAGCAACTGCGTCGCGCGTACATCACCTGCTGGGGCTTTCCGAGTCGTGCATTGTGTACGATGTCTCCAATGCTTGCCTCGGTTTGCTTAATGGTATGATTCAAATTGCGACTGCCATTGAGGCGGGTATCATCGAGGCGGGCTTGGTGGTCGGTACTGAGAGCAGCAGGAATTTGCTGGAAGCGACCATCAAGATGCTCAATACTCGCGACGATATCACGCGGCAGACGATCAAGCCATCCTTTGCTTCGCTGACGATAGGATCGGGTAGTTGTGGAGTATTGTTGACTCATCGATCTGTGAGTCGTCATGACAATCGTCTGCATACAGCGGTTGCGCAGGCGAATACTTCCTTTCATGATCTGTGTCATAGTGACGAAGATCAGGCTGGTTCCGGAATGACTCCGTTGATGGAGACTGATTCGGAGCAGTTACTGGTTGCCGGTATTGCAACAGGCAAGGCTGCCTTCGAGCAGTTTTGTCGGGTCATCGGTGAGGAGTCCGAGTATGTCGAGAGGCCGGGGAAAATTGATCGCACGATATGCCATCAAGTTGGATCGGCGCATCGAAAGTTAATGTTGCAGACGTTGGGATTGGCCCAAGACAATGATTATGCCACGTACCCGTGGTTGGGTAACACTGGTTCTGTCGCGTTACCACTGACTTTAGCTATGGCGGCTAAGACTCGCTTCATTCAAGCAGGTCAGGAGACTGCTTTGTTGGG
>JBEGUT010000165.1:0-7731 GCA_041178745.1 Planctomycetota bacterium
CGGAGCAACACTCTGCCCCTCACCAACATGAGTACTGGACCTCGAGAAATGACCAAGGTCCGCATACTTTGCCTCTCCTCCTGTGATCGCCAACACGACCACACCTAGAACCACCAAAGCCCCAACCCCTGGAAAGGAAATCAAGAATTGAAATCCATACCAGGGATTAATCGCCAACAATACCTCGGGATTCGAAATGATCCAGGGAAGCCCTTTGATCGTGATCCACGGAAACCATATCGCCAACATGAACCAACCAAATATGCCGCCAACTTTACTGGTTCCTCGCCATTGCATTTTGAACAATACAACCAGACATACCAGCGTGAGGATCACCGACAGGCTTTGTCCCAACGGTTCAAAGGCACTGAGCATACTGATGGGAGGCGTAATGACCCCATCAGCGGCCAGTAAACCGGCCCAGCATACAACCAAGAATGTAACCATCGAGCCCGCAAATATCTTACCTTTATTACCCTGCAGAAGACTCCACAGAGCAAACGTTCCTCCTTCACCTCGATGATCGGCTTTCATCACCAACATGTCATACTTGATGGTGAGGAAGATCAAAGCCCAAATCACCAAACTAAGCCCGCCAAGTATGTCATTGCGGCTCAGAAGATCACCTCCACTTTGAACTAAAGCGTGAGTGTCCTGACCACTATCGTGATGCTTGTAAACAATCGTCTCGCGAGTAATTTCCATAATGGCATACAGCACCGATGTGCCGATGTCACCATAAACTGTTCCTGTCGCTTGCCGAACCCGTGACCAAAGATTAGAAGGGGCTGAACCCTGATGGGAAGTCATTCATGGACCTCGAAATGGTTGCTTCAAACATGCTTTCGCTCAAACGATAAAGTCCGCTCTCGGAGTCCCTTGGCCATCAAACTCACAAACATCTGCAAGATTGGCTATAGAACTCAATACCTTCGAACGCGGAAAAGCTTTTTCGATAAGACGAATCATCAAGTGAAAAGCAACATGAATCAGCACCAGTAGTCTTTCCCAGACCACTTTCCATGATTGCGAGAACAACTCTCAATCAGCTTACGAGGTTAGCTGTCGGGCTAGAGACTGGAAAATTCCCCCGCTGTCTTCGGACAATCCCGAAAACAACTAAGCCCCGAGCGATCAACGCGAAACATCGATCACAAAATCGGTTCCCCCGCTCAAATGAACCTGTACGGTACAAATGACTCAGCGGCACTGCAGAAGCCAAGAGTATATGCTCTGCGAAGTTGGACGCAAAGTGCCGTAACTTGCACAAAACTTCTTCGAAAAGTCACACAATACCCCGAAAGGGTATTACCACACCACTCCCCTAAGCCCCCCATTCTGTAGACTCCTAGGAACTTGCGACTTCATCGCAAACGACCTAGGTTGACTTGCGACCTAAACGAAACCATAGGGAATAAAGGGCGGGAACAAAAAACAACGTTATCGCGGTACCCACGGCTATACCACCGATCAAAACATACGCCATCGGTCCCCAAAATGCATCCGTTGTTAATGGAACAAACGCTAATATGGCAGCCAATGCCGTTAAGATCACGGGACGTGCACGCTGCACGGCCGCTTCCACCACTGCATCGCGAGCAGACATATTGTCCCCCAAATTGTCCTGAACCTGCTGCGTCAAAATCATCGTGTTGCGCATCAGAATCCCCGCCAAGCCAATCAATCCCAACAACGCAACAAAACCGAACGGCTGCTGGAACAGAACCAGAGAAGCAACCGCGCCCACCAACCCCAAAGGAGCCGTCGCCAAGACGATTACCATCCCAGAAAACGTTCTCACTTGAATCATGATAAAAACCAACATCAATACCAACATGATCGGCTGAAGCTTCTGAATCGACGCATTCGCCATCTCCGATTGCTCAACCGTTCCAGCGATATCGATTCGATATCCTTCCGGCAAACCCGCTCTCAGTTCGGCCGTCTTGTCCCATATCTCGTTTGTCACATCAGGCGCTTGCGCACCCTCAACATCAGCAACCACTGCCAAGCATCGACCACGATTGTAACGCTGAAGAAAAGGCTCTTCGTAATGAACCTGTAGCTCTCCAAGTTGATCTAGCGGAACCTTGCGTCCATCTTGGGTTCGCACTTCTAAATTGTAAGCACCTGGAATGATACTTTTTAAACCGCGAGCGCGCACTTCCACAGTACGCACATTCTCTCGTACTTCTGTCACCGGTACACCATCAAGTACAAACTGCAATTGCAACGCAACATCTCGCGGCGTCACCCCGATCATTCGTAACTTCTCCACATCCATCACCAAATGCAACTCGGGAACCCGTTCATTCCACTCCAAGTGTGCATCAATGGTGTTAGGGTGAGCCTCCATCACATCGCGAAGCTTCCCAGCCACTTCCCTTAGAATCTTGGGATCCTTACCGAGCACTCGAAATCCTAGCGGCCACGGAACTGGTGGTCCAAACAACAAACGACTAACACGCACTCGGGCTTCCGCAAACTCTCCTGCCGCTATTCGCTTCTGCAATTCCATGATGATCTTATCTCGTGACGCTTCGTCATAACCAATAGCGAGTATCTTGGCAAACGCGGGATCTGGCTGCTCAGGACTTGATGAAATAAAGAATCTTGGCGCACCAGCCCCAACATAGGTCGACAAAGACTTAACCTCCGGCATTCCCTCCAAAATCTTTTCTAACTTCATTGCCGTCCTATCTGTCTCTCCGATCGCAGTTCCTTGCGGGTGATAAATACTGACCAATACCTCAGGTCGATCCGAACTCGGAAAAAACTGCTGCTGAACTACCGTTGCCATACCTACAACAGACAGTACCAGCAATCCAATAGTCAACAAGACAACAGTCTTCCTAAATCGTACACATAAACTCACGCACCATCTCAACATTCGATAAGTTCGTGACTGATACAACTCGTGCCCTCCTCCCGCATGTTTTTTCATTTCGGGAAGCAACTTGACACCAAGGTAAGGTGTAAAAATCACAGCGACCAACCAAGACACGATCAGTGCATACGCTAATACCCAAAAAATGTTTCCGGCATATTCACCGACACCTGACCTAGCAAATCCAATGGGTACGAAACCGACTACGGTAACAATAGTTCCAAATAACATCGGGGCGGCAGTAACTGTCCACGCATGACCGGCCGCTCGCACTCTATCCCATCCCTCCTCCATCTTCACGATCATCATCTCGATCGCGATGATCGCATCATCCACCAACAGTCCAAGCGCGATAATCAACGCCCCTAACGTGATACGATCTAGATTGACCCCAGTCATCAACATCAAAAGAAACGTCAAACCAATCGTCACTGGAACGGCAATACCGACAATGATCCCTGCTCGCAAGCCAATTGCCAAAGCACTGACCGCCATGACGACCACTACTGCGATCATAAATTTCTTTTGAAACAGGTGAACAGCCGCGTCGATTGCCTCCTCCTGATTGGTGAGTACTGACATCTCCATTCCCAGCGGCAAAAGCGTTTTCTCTACTTCAACGAACTCCTTTAACCGCTCCCCAAACGCCAATCCATTCTCTCCTTTTTTCATAACCACACCCAACAACATGGCATCCTGGCCTCGCGAGCGAATCATATAACTGGGCGGATCCTCATATCCGCGACGAATGACTGCGATGTCGGAAAGTCGAACCAATCGTCCTCCAACTCTTAAAGGAACCGCTGCTAATCGTTCAGGATCCGACAAGTCCGCATCGACACGTAGATAGACCCTTGGCCCACTAGCATCGATAAATCCAGCGGGCACCAACTGATTGTTCGCATGAATCGCTTCGAAAATCTGCTGTGGCGATATGCCAAGATTCGTGATTTTCGGCATATCGAAGTCGACAAACACGCGCTCGCTCCGCTCCCCTAATATCATCGTTTTATGGACGCCTCGCACCTCTTGCAGCCGATCGCGAATCGACTCCATTTGACGCGAGAGATCTCGCATCGGCATACCGGGCGCAGTAACAGCTAATAAAGAAAAATAGACGTCGCCAAAATCATCGTTGACAATCGGGCCGATAACCCCACGCGGCATACTGGTGGTTTCATCAAGCATACGCTTGCGCACTTCATAAAAGACATTACGCACTTCTTTGCTGGGTGTGTAATCGTGAAACTCGACGATTAAATCCGCTCGCCCCGGCCGTATCCGCGTTTCGATACGATAAAGATAATCCACTTCCTGTATACGCTTCTCCAAACGATCGACAACCTGTTGCTCCATCTCCTCTGGCGTAGCGCCCGGCCACAACGCTGATACCACCAGCACTCGAACGATGAACGCTGGATCTTCGGCACGCCCCAACGCTAAAAACGCATACACTCCCGCAACCAACGAGAGCAAAATAGAAAAGAGAGTAACGGCGCGCTCGCGTACAGCAATAGCAGATAGATTTGGAAAGTTCATTGCGATCGCTCTCGTACTTCCATACCTTCATTTAGAAGGTGCGTACCAAAAGCAATTACTTTTTCCCCAGCTTTCAGGTCTGTTTTCACGCGCGCATTTTCAGTTTCCAATGCGACCACTTTAACAGCGACCGAGAACGCTTTCCCCTCCTTGATTTGCCAGATTCTCGCACCACCACTTCGTTCATCAAGTGCCGTCAGCGGAATAGAAACAATCTCCGTATCCATCTCCTTGCCCAATAAAACACACTGAACCACTGCTCCCAAAGGCAAGTCCGAGGGACTTTCTTTGACACGATACCGCGCTCGCCATGAGCGACTTACTGGATCAGCAGCCCCCGCAACCTCTCGCAATTCGCACGGCACTCGGTCCCCACCGGGCAATAAAAAAAGACCCGTCGCAGGCGGATTAGTACCATCCGCTAAATACACCTCAATCTCTCGCTCTCCTTCTTGAGCCAAGATTGCAACCGTCTGCCCAGGCCCCACCACCTGCCCAACCTCACCCAACACTTCCACCAACACACCAGCTGTTGATGCTGTTAACTCACTGTAACTACGAGCATTCCTTGCCTGCATGAGAACCGACTTCGCACTGTTCAATTGACTTAATGCTGTCTGCTCAGCCAACCTCGCTCGCTCAACACTCTGCTCACTTGTAGCTCGCTCGGCAGCAAGTTTCAGTTGTCTCTCCAACTCACTCTTGGCTGTTCCCAAAATCGCTTCTGCTCCGCTAACCATCGCCTCAGCAGAAGTAACCGCTTCGTCGAAATCACGAGGGTCCAACGCAAATAACAAGTCTCCCACTTCAACCTTGATTCCCGAATCGACCTTTCTCGAAACGATACGACCCCCGACCTGAAATGCTTTAGGTGTCTCGTATCGAGCTTTGATCGTTCCCGAAATCGTAAGCAGATGTCGATTGTCTTTTCGAATTTCCGTTGTCAAAACGTAAGGAACCGTTTTTTCCGGAGCCTCAACCTTTTTCGGTACATCACACCCAACCAAGACTAATACCAAGGGAAAAGCAACGATTCCTACGGAACCTTTTCGCAGACGCGAAGTCTCGCTCTCACTTAAATGGCGAAAGAAAGAATTATCACTAGCAATTTTTGGCAAATACATTCGATTAAACCCGCTCTGTCACCGCCTCACTTACCAAGAACTAGTCCCGTTGGTTAAGCAAAGATAGAATCATTCACAACAAACTTCCTCTGCATACAGAGATAATAAATCGGCCTCAAATAATTCTCACCTAGCTTTCACTGACTCAGCTAATCGCCACCAACCTCCCAACTCTTCGCAACATGACAGTTCAAAATCATCCCCCTTTATTTCTTGTGAAGCTGGGAGACTGAAGCCGCCTGAAAAGCTTTTCTTTAGAGGCGGTTTTATTGTAATTGCCCAACCGCAGAAAAGCGTTCAAAAAGCTGATTGCCTGCAACTCATCAGGTGTTTTCGGCATGTTCTGGATGAAGACACCCCTATGCCAACCCCCTGCCTACTGATGAAGAGACTTACCCAAGGGTTTAGGTCCCAAGTGTCGACCTTATGGGGCCATTCTTGGGGGTAGCTCGATACGCCAGTACCCCAGCGACGCTAGCTACTGTATAGCTAGGTTCATTTTCTTTTGCTCGTGACTTGCCAATCGACGATAAGGGATCTCTCACCATTCTATCGTCTCACGACCTGTTACAATTATTTCTTCGAAGGCCCACCACTTTGCGAAATAGCCTCTTCGACTATCCGAAACTCATCATCTTCCGCGATAGTTTGAACCTCAAGAATCGATCGATCTCTCAGAGTATCGATAGCAGGTAACTGCTGCTCAAATATGGGCAAACGCAATTCAGATTTGGTTGCCCCCTCAACAACCTCGCGAACCAAATCAGCATCGACCGATGCGTTCTCTGTTTGCAAGTCTTCGCTTGAAGATACGAGTTCGCTTGCTTGCGAGTTCTCCCATCCTCCACCTAAAGCTCGATACAATTCGACAAGACTTTGTGCCGCTGCACCCTTCGCCGACGTCAATGCCTCTTGTTGCCCCAACAATAACTGTTGCACAACAAACAAACGATTGAAGTCGATCTCGCCCTCACGATATTTAACTTCAGCAACACGCTCCGCCTCACGCGCCTCGTTGACACTTTCACCAAGCAACTGCACTTGTTTTTTGAAATGTAGGAATGCAGTGATTGCATTTTCAGCCTCTTCATTTGCCTTCAGTACCGACTGCTGATAATTGGCGACAGCCTGCTGGAATCGAGCGTTCTGCGCCTCGATGTTGTTGAGCAACCTTCCGTAGTTCAGAACGTTCCAGCGAAATCCAGGACCAATGGTTCCAGCCAGCGCGCCGCTTTTGAACAAGTCTGGAAAAGTACCAGCTTCCCAACCTGCTGTTCCTGCAATCGAGATGTGCGGATACAACTCTGACTCGGCAATTCCAATTTCAGCACTCTGAGCAGCCACCATGCGCTCCGCACGACGAACATCGGGGCGACGCCAAATCAATTCCGCTGGAACACCAATCGCCAAGGACTCAGGAGCCTCTGGAATTGTTAAGGCACCTTCAAGGTAATAGGTAATATCTTGGGGAGGCATTCCAAGTAGAATTGCTAAACGATTTAAGGCTTGCTGCCTTCGCGATTGCAGCAACTCCAAAACAGCCATCGTTCGAGAAAGATTTGCTTTTGCCTGGGGACTATCCAGTTCACTTCCATCTGCCTTTTCATTGAACCGCGCCGTCGCGACGCGTACACTCTCGCGTTGCAATTCGGCGTTCTCATTCGCAACCGAAATCTGCTGCTCCACCGTTCGCCATTCGACGAAGGTACCAACAACCTGCGCCACTAAAATCACTTGAACTTCACGATAACCTTCGATCGTCGCATCCAAGCGTGCATCGGCAGACTCGATCGCGCGACGATAACGTCCCCAAAAGTCCAACTCCCAGGCTAAACTTCCCCCATAACGCCAATTGCTGATGCTCGTGGCTGCCAGGTTGGCAAAGGGGGAGTTAGGGGGCATTCCACGAGGAAAAATCGCCACCTCTGAACTTCGTTGAATTCTCGTGTAATCACCACTGAGCGACTGCGACTGGGGAAAAATCAAACCCGCAACGATTCGCCTCTGCGCTTCCGCCTCCGACACTCGATAGTAAGCTTCGCGCAGAGTGATATTCTGCTCATTCGCTAACTCGACCAAACGATCCAGCGTTGGATCTTCAAAAATCCGCCACCATCTCGCCAGGTCCCTCGACTCATGCTGAATTACGCTGTTTTCGGATTCCAACCAATCGTCAGCAAC
>JBEGUT010000166.1:0-7706 GCA_041178745.1 Planctomycetota bacterium
CCTTTCCTCCATCTGGTCAAGCACCACCGCAGCAGATGATTATCTCATGCCCTCATTGCAAGACGGCATTGTCCTTAAGCGTTAGCCAAGCAGGAAGCGTTGTAACGTGTGCAAATTGTGGTGGCCGATTCCAAACACCTCTTCCAACCGCGCGTTCGGCGATGCCCCAGTCGCTTGCCGGAGGAGTCGATCCTCTGGAGTATCAAAACTTTGTGGGAAAGAAGATCGCCGCTGGAATCTGCGGAATCTTCTTAGGATCCTTTGGGGTTCACAAGTTCATTCTTGGAATGAACTCGGCCGGAACCGTAATGCTAACCATCTGGCTCCTTTCCTTTGTTACAGGAGTCTGCGTCATACTGCCGCTTTTTGGTGCCTTCGCAATTCAGATTATAGGTGTTATCGAAGGCATCATTTATCTAACAAAAAGCGACGAAGATTTTTATCAGACCTATGCGATCCAAAAAAAGAATTGGTTTTAAGATAAATCGATCACTTGGCTTCTGAGATTGGCACATCGGCAAAAGTAAGCGCTGCGATTTCGTTGTCTCCATAAAGCAGATTCTTGGAGTCCCATTTTCGGTCTCTGATGTAACCAATGGTTTTCGCATCTTTCTTGTCCTTGAGCTTCAACGTAACGACGTTCCCAGAGACTGAACCAGAGACGACATGTCCCTCTTCGCCATCAATTAGAAATTGCCGTACGATTCCTTCCTGCCAACGCATCGGCTGGCCAAAATCAAGAGCGATCTCCTTTCGATCACTATGGGTAAACCAAGCTTTCTTTAAATCTGGAGCAGTTATAGGCTTGTCGAATTTGACTCTGTACAACTTCTGCTCTACCAAAGGAATCATCAATCGCGCCATTTCAGCGTAACCGGCTGCCGGATAATGACAGCCACCTTCTGGCTTGATACCCAACGTTGACATGACGCTCATATGGGCATAATAACGCGGCAGGCGACGTTGTATGTCGCGCAGCTTGTCACTGAATGATGTTCCACCCTGACTACAGGCATTAGGCCAAATCTGAAATAGATAGTAGTGCTGGACATTAGGTAAATCGCGCTTCCATCCCCCTGACATGTCGAAGAAATACTGCTGGTAATTTTCACAACCGTAACCTCCGTCGGGACCATCGGCTCCTTGATCTGCCTCCCCTTGATGCCAAAACACCGCGCGAATTCCATGTGTCAGACGCGCCTGCTTTACTCGCGCAAGCCATCGTCCATAAATCGTCGAATTATCCGTGCGATTTAAGATATTCGGTTGATGCTGATCAATGCGAGTCCCACCCACTGCTCCATTGATGATACAAACAGGAATCTTCTGAGTTGCGACAATATGGTTGGCCACCTCCATGCCCCAATATCCAATTTGCCATCGGCCACCATCGCGTCGAACTGCATCTCCCCATCCTGGCTTCGTATCACCCTCCATCGACCCGAAGCTTCGAACCCAAGTACTAGACGAATCTCCTTCCTTGCTCCCCCAGTCGGTCGAAACGGCATTCGATTGACCTTCGATCAAAAAGGCGTCACCACACAGCAGGTTGCCAACCCTTTCCAGAACTTCAGCTTTTCCAGCATTCAGTGTCCCGAATTCGATTCTGTATTTGATCAGGCCAGGCTTTAACCGCAACTTGAACTTATAGCGACGATCGTCACCGACCGACTGAGTTTGTTCGTCAACTAGTTGTTCGTCAGCATACAGTTTCACGAAAACTTTATCCGCGGCCCCTTCAAGTCGTCCGTTGAAATGCACGATCCCATCGTTGTTTTCATTTCGTGCGAAAAACTGATTCTCCACCGGTCGCTCATCAGCCTCCGGTTCGCGTTCCCACCAATCATCTCGATCCGGCTCACTTACTTGAATTTGCAAATCCTGAGTTTGGACGGCTCCACCATTACTGATCTCTGCAGTAACGATTAAAAGACCGCTATTTTGGGATCGATTAAGAACAAACTTACCTTCATAGACCTCATGGAGCACTGCCAATCCACTTGTGGACCATCTTATTTTTAGGTTCCCCGCTCCCCTTGCTTCCATCATCTCCTGATTTAAAATCTGCGGCACAATCTCAATGTCGCTTCTCCCATTCCAACTCGATGGTCCCTTGAGAGTGAAACGCGGTTCTGGAATATCTTCTAGAACTTTGATAGGTATTTCTTCGGTTCTAGTTTTATCGGGATAGACTGCCGTAAATCGCAAGGTATACGAATCGTCTTGTGAGACGCGTGGGGCTTCGAAGTCGTATTGAAAACGATCGGTACCAACAATCTCCTGATTTCCGTTTCTATCGAATCCCCAATAAACTTTGTGAGCACCGCCTGCTCTCGCTGTGATTGAAAGTTTTTCCCCCTCCTTGATAATTGCCGTGGAATGTGAAAGCTTAAACTCACTGCCAGCCTGCACAATATGCCCGACAAGAGTTTGCTTTTCCTTTTGATTTTCGTATTGCAACTTCACCCATTCAGGCGATCGAATTGTGTTGGACACTCGGACTTCGTCGATGTCACCGACATACTCATAGACATCGTACCATCCACCCAACCACATCCGACTTGGGCTTTTAATATTCAAAGGTGCAGATTCTGTGTGGGTTGCGTTATCAAGAACACCATTAACGTAAAGGAGCGACTCTCCTTTCTGATACGTATGCATCACATGGATCCACTCATTTTTTGCAACCGGTATCTTTCCCGAAACATCCGCTCCAGAAAAATAGCACTCCATCTGCACATGAGGGGGACTTCGAAAGTTCATGATCACCTTACCCTGCGGTGCCTCATTTCCCCACCCGACGACTCGAGCGTTTGATACTGCACAACGGAACCATGCTTCTGTCGTGCTCGGACTGGCTTCCGTTGGAAACCCCGTAATCTTATCCCCGCAGAAAACTCCTTTCCCTCCAGGAAAATGCCTCGCAACTCCGACCATCCCTTCAACCTGCGATGTGCCGATATCTTTGACCTCGAGTCGTCCCGTTTCATCTCGTACGATTTCGTTCATGTGAAGAACGCTTACGTATCCATTTGATTCATTGAACACCTCTCGACCACTGGACTCACTTCTTGCGGTCGGATTACCCCAGTAAGCCACCAACTCTTGCTTACTGTTTCCTCGAACTTCAGGTATACGAATCCAAACCGCTGCTGACTTCCTCGCCGAATCCCACTGTTCGATTTGATACGCAAGCTTCTTTCCGTCACTTGTTGAAAAGCGGAGATCCTCGCCGTTCTTCTGTGCCTCCCCAAAATCGAAATACTCTCCGGTGATACGCACTAGCAACGGAAAATCCTTAATTACGACACCATCAGGCAGATCCGCTCCGCTAGCTGTTGTATCAATCCATAGAACACCAGAATTCGTCCAGCTCGCAAAAGCATTACTAAGTTGACGACTCTCAGCCAGTTCCTGCACGCCAGCAGCCCAAATCGGCAATGCTTTGACGAACATAGCGATCGACAGCACCGCCAAAGGCTGGAAAACAACAGACGGAGTATTCATATTGGCAAAACCCATGGCTCTTTGAGAAGATTCTTTTCAAATTACGTAAAACTAGAAAAAGTTATCGGCTTATGTTCTCGGACGCGGGTTCCATCTCCCACCAAACTTTGGATCTCTTTTGAATCGTGTCCTATTAAATTTGTGCACGACCAGCGTGTGACAAGAATGAAAGGGTGTGTCCCTGTAACTAACACAGATATTACGCGAAAAAGAACTTACGAATTTTCCATCTGGATTCAAAGGTTCAAAAAAACTGGCAAATCTCTAACTGTTCGTTGCGATTGGACATCAGCAACCGTTCAACAAGGACCGACGAATAAACACCTTCTTCAAAATTGCGGTAACAAAAAGCATTCGATAAGCTGCGTTCATCGATTTCTTACTTGGAATCTGTGTTGAAAAATGTCAAGATATTACAAACTTACCCACTTGTTAGCACCTCCCCGCCATCTAATTGAAAAGCCTGCGTTATGACCACTCCGCTCATTCATTACGCTAACGCTAGTGATCGCCTTCACAAAGTTTTTATTCAGACAAAATGGCCGATCTTTTTACTTGCTCTGTGGCTGCTCGCGGCATCAGATGGCGTTACCTCAGAGCCGACCACGTTGCGAGTCGGTGCCTTTGCTAAGAACATCACTCCAACTCAATTTCCAGTCTGGGTCAATGGAGGTATCGCAGCCGGCAGGGCGGAACGCGCGGTAGATCCGCTCTACGCTCGTTCTTTAGTGCTTTACGACGGCACAACTCGTATTGCCATTTGTGTTGTCGATAATTGCATACTACCAGTGGAACTTGTCGATCGCGCTCGCCAACTTACTTCTGAAAGAACCGGAATCGCTCCGACCAATATTCTTATTTCGGCTACGCATACTCACTCTGCTGTATCGGTCGCCGGAACACATGGAGCGCCGGTTCAAGAAGATTATGCAGCGGCGTTGCCGGAATGGATTGCTGAAGGGATCCACGAAGCGATGAAGCGTGAAGTCGTTGCAAAACTCGGCTGGGGCTCGACGATTGCAGAAAAATATATTCATTGCCGTCACTGGCTAATGAAAGCAGGCACCATTCAGCCAACACCTTTCACGGGTCGTGACTTTGATGATGTCGCGATGAACCCCGGTCATGACAATCCTAATAAGATCGCGCCGATGGGCCCAATCGATCGCGTCATTCCCATCCTCTCAGTTCAATCCTTGGATGGAAAACCACTCGCGGTCCTAGCTAGCTTCAGCACTCATTACGCCGGCAGCCCAGCTTTATCTGCTGACTACTTTGGAGTCGTTGCAGGGAAGCTGGCGAAATCGCTTTGCCCTGACTCTCCTGAATCTTTTGTTGGTATCATGGCCAATGGCACAAGCGGTGACGCCAACTGCATCGACTTCAGTCAACCAGCAAAGCCATTCACTCATTTTGATGTCGGCAACTATGTGGCTGAACAAATTCTTGCTGCCCTTCCAAGCATTGAGCACCGATCCGATATTTCATTAGATGGAATCCTCGAAACCATTACACTCGATGTGCGGATGCCGACTGCCGCTGAGGTTAATGAAGCGAAAAACTATATCGCTACTCATTTCCCGGATCGTTTGCCACTGAACATCGTTGAGAATTACGCGCGAGAGACGGTGCTCCTGAGCGAGCTTCCACCCACTCGCCCTCTGCGCTGTCAGGTGCTTCGAATTGGATCCGGTGTTATTGTTGCCAACCCTTGTGAATCGTTCGGTGAAACGGGACTAAAACTTCGTCGAGCAAGCAAATTCAAGAACACGATGAATATCGGTTTAGCTAACGGTCACGCTGGTTACATTCCACCCCCAGATCACTTCCAACTCGGTGGTTACACCACTTGGCGAGCTCGCAGCAGTTGCCTCGAAGAACAAGCTGAGCCCAAGATGGTGGATCAGCTCTCGAAGCTTCTCGATATCATCGACCAACGAAAAGATTCGTCAAAAGTATCTCGGTCACAATCTGCTCGTCCTCAATCTCCTCTCGCACCTCAGGATTCGCTACGATTCCTGGAATCACAACCCGACTGGGAGGTGTCTCTGGTTGCTCATGAGCCGCAAGTCATCGATCCAGTTGCGATGCAGATCGACGATGCCGGCCGATTGTGGGTAATCGAAATGACTGATTACCCCAACGGGCCCAAAGAGGGAGAAGATCCTAAAGGTCGACTCGTAATTCTAGATGACAAGGATGGCGATGGACGCTTTGAACAATCGCATGTATTCGCTGATAAGCTGCTTTTTGCGACCGGCTTGCAGCTTTGGAAGGATGGCGCTTTAGTGACTCTTGCCGGCTCACTCGTCTGGCTTCGAGACACCGATGGCGATGGCAAGGCGGATAAATCGCAACCATGGATCCAAGGGTTTCAGCAACAAAATCCGCAATTGCGGGCCAATGACCCATCACTCGCCTGGGATGGCTGGATCTATGTAGCCAATGGCCTTCGAGGCGGAACCATCAACCATCCCAAAACCAGTGAGCACGCCAACAACAGTGAACAAGGCGTGGTGATGGCCAATCACGATATCCGCATCCATCCGCTGACCGGCCAAATCCAATTGATCACAGGTCCTTCACAATTCGGCATGTCTTGGGATCAATACGGAAATCGTTATCATTGTGCAAATAGACAACCGTGCCGCGAAGTTCAACTGGAACCCTATCAACTTGCATTGACCTCACTAACCGCACTGTCACCTTCCGTTCGCGATGCCGCCCCCTCGGAAGCTGCTTCGCAGGTACGACCCTTGGTAGAAGCTTGGACCACTTCGAATTTGCACTCCGGTCAATTTACCGCCGCATGTGGCGTCTTGGTATCGCACAGCATGCAATTTGGCAAGCAAACATGGGGACAAGCTTTAACGTGCGAACCAACGGGCAGTTTGGTTCAACGTCGAAGCCTTCTACGCGATCAGGGTAAAACGATGGTCGCCGACACTCCACCACAACATGAATGGCTTGCGAGCCATGATCCGTGGTTTCGTCCAGTGAATCTCGTCGAAGGGCCGGAAGGGGAAATCTTTGTACTCGACATGTACCGCGCCGTTATCGAACATCCTGAATGGGTTCCCACCGAATTGAAACAACGTCCCGATGAACGCTACGGAGATGACAAGGGACGTATCTACCGCATGACTCAACGAACTTTGCCATCCTCCGGGAAGTGGCAGAAATTACGTGAACGCCCCATGAAGTCCTGGTCATCCGACGAACTTGTCAAAGCACTCAACTCGTCCTCACAGTGGGAGAGAAACACCGCTTTAAGATTGCTTATCGAAAGTGAAGCTAGCGAGCACCCCAAGCAACATAAACTTGTTCAAGAATTGCTTGACTCCAAGGAAACTTTCGACTTTGCGAAGATGAGCGCACTCGCGCTGCTACTCCTCCGCAATGTTGCGGATACAGAAACCATCTCAAGCACTTTCCGCAATGCATCGCCATTTACGCGCACGGCCGTTTGGCGCTTGCTCAGCGACTATCCACAAGAAAACATTTCGCTGGCTTTTTCAGAAGAACTGAAGAGGTCACTTAAGAGTGAGAACGTTGATGAGTTTCGCGCAGCCTGCTGGGCGATGGCCGCTTCTCCTGAGTCTCGTGCGTTACAAGCTTCGACAGCTTCCCAGGAATATCTTATACCAATGGCCAACGCGGCGGTCACACATCCCGATGATGCCGTTACCCTGATGGCAATCGCGGCATTCTCTCGCAACTGGCCTAGCGAATGGTTGAGCCATTTAAGCTCCGAGCTTGCTAGAGTTCAATCACAAAAGGACTCAAATATTTTTATCTTGCCCAATGGTCGCGCTGCATTGGCTAGCTGGGTATCGCAGTCTGCAAACGCTAATCCCGACGTAACATTACAAGCGATCACTAGCGTTATCCCAGTCGATCAATGGCCAAACCTCAGCGATAATCAGCGATCTTTGTTGATGACGATGTGGGAAGGCTTCTTTCGTGGAAGCGGTCGCCTCCCCGAATCACTACGTGAGCCGTTGGCGTCTATGGCATCATCGATCATAGCGAATACCAAACAGTCCTCTGCAGCGCGAGTATCCGCAATTCGCATTTATCGTTCCGCCTTTCCTGACCAACTCCCAGCAGTCGCTCTCAAGGTTTCATCGGAAGGTGAGCCTGAAGTAACCAGAGCGGCTCTCTCCGCTCTCCAAGGCATGGATTCTCAGGAAATCGGC
>JBEGUT010000167.1:0-7702 GCA_041178745.1 Planctomycetota bacterium
AACGAAGACGCCCCATACGACGAAGCTTAGTCCACTCCAGAGAGCATTATTCACTTGGCCATTTAAGAGGTAGTCAATCAAAAAACCGAGTGTGAAAAAGACGGGTATTTGTCCTCCCGAATAAATAAGTTGGCGATAGGGATTGAGTTCTAGTTTCATGTAGAAGGGATCGCGCAGTAGATCTTTGGAGAATTTTTCTAGGCTGGCAATGCTGTAGGTTTGTCGGTTTACGAAAGCGAGCCAGCCGAAATGCGACCAAAAGAAGTTGACGCGCGGGCTGTGTGGATCGGGAACTTCATCGGAATGGACGTGATGAAGACGATGAGTGGTAACCCAGCGAGCTGGCGTATCTTGTAGGCAGCATATACCGAGGATAGCGAAAAGATGTTCGATAACTTTAGGGGTTTTGAAACTTCGGTGCGTGAGGAGACGATGGTATCCGATGGTGATTCCTTGACCGAAGAGGTGAACACCTAGTAGGCAGGAGATTGCAGCTGGCCAACTAAACAGTGCAGGAAGGAATGCAAGTGTGGCCAGCAGATGAAAGAGGACAATCGTGCAGACGTACATTCGATTCAGGCGAAAGGGAACTACTTGCGTTGGGAAATCTTGTACGCGTTTTGTTATATTTGATTTTTTGAGCATGAATATTGCTGTTCTCAATTGAAATCTAATGAAACCATTGCGGGAGTATCTCGAGGCAAACTGGTTCGTTAGTTCAATAGGAGTTTGCAACGCAGCTAGATTAGCAACCGTAGAGAGAAATGTTTGCAACAATTTGGCATGTTGCGACGCGCTTGTATAGACCGCGAAACGAGTTTGGCAGTTTTTTCCGAAAAGATAATTTTTTTCGACGCAAGATCAGCGATTTAGGGAGAGTTTCAATGATAGCTAAGCTGTAGTTATTTACTTTGATGGAGAAATTTTGAGAGTTTATCGAGATCATCGGTGCCGATAAGATCGACGCCTTGTTCTCGGAGGGCTCCCCAAAATTTTTCGTTTTCTGGTGTTGCCCAAAAGCGAAGGATGCATCCTTGGGCGTGCGTTTTTTTGACTATTGAGATTAGCTTGTCTTTTTCATGCTTTGGAAATTCGCCTTCTCCGTTCCAGCGAAAGTGATTTCTCCAGTTATCGCTGATCATAGGAAATAAGCGAGAATTCAAGTTGCGATCTTCGAGAGTTTCTAGTCGCCCATCGATGGATACTAAATTATCTGGATCCTGTTGGACCAACTTAATCGGGCGATTACCGCTGAGGATTGCTTTCACTGCTGGCTGTTGCTGAGGGAGTTGTGTTTTTAGTATCGCTTCATATTTCTCGAGAAGTTGTTTGAGTTTGGGATACATTTCATCGCCGTTGGATTTTATATCAATCAGAAGAATCATTGTTTGATTTGGTGAGTAGATCCAACCGTTGTTCTCGTTGAATCGTTTGAGCAGTGGCTTGAGGTACATGCTCTCCAGGTTACGCTCGGGGCTTAAATCTTTCCGATCGTGAGCGACAAGGATGCTATCCTGTGCTAACCAGATATCTACTTCAATGGAACAAAATCCGAGCTGCAGAGCATCGATGAGTGGGCGAGGGTGCTGGTAGTCGTTGTGAGCATGTGCATTCTCAAGATAGGGATCAGCACCAGGTGACATCGAGGACAGGGGCTGTAGGAGAGTGATGGGCCATGAACTTGCCAAGACGAGTAGGGTTTTCAGAAGCCAGTTGATACAGATTGTGTTGGGCATGAATAACTAACTCAGTGAATTCCCATAAAAATCGAATGTGGAGACGAGGGGAGCACAAAAAGGGGTGTCGCACAGAATTCCATAGAAGGATCTTGAAATGAAAACGGTTTTTGGAACATGCTATAGTATTGCTAGATCGACAACCAGCATTTGTTCGCCAATTGAGGGTTGTAGTTTATTCCCCATTTTCTTCCCGCCCGTAACCCCAATCCAAATCTAGTCTACCAGGATGTTGTTCATGTTCACTTCGCGTTGGTCGTTCAATAAAGCTGTTTGTGTTATCGCTTGCTTTGGATCTGTAGGATTGGCTTCGTGGCTTGGGACGCTTGGAGCGAAAGAGTTTGAGCAGAATCCGGAGATAATGGCAACGGTAGCCTCTGTGGGGAAGGAGGGGCCGGAGTCGGTAGATTATCAGGAATGGTTGGCAAAGGGTCCTAGAGCGAAATGGATATGGGGTCCCCACGAGAATCACGAGTATGTCGTTACGAAGGTATTTGAAGCTGGCGTAATCAAGAAAGCCGTTTTGAGTAGTTCTTGCGACAATCGGCAGAAGGTATTCATCAATGACCAGATTGTTGGTGAAAGTAATGATTGGTCGGTCGCGATGCAGGCGGATGTTAGCAAGTTTATTAAGGTTGGTAAGAATACCATTCGACTGGAAGTGGCGAACGAGGGTGGTATTGCAGCGATGGTTTTCAAGCTTGCTCTGCTGGACGAAAAGGGTGAGTTGCAGACGGTAGAGTCTGACGAAACTTGGTTGGTTGCTGACAGTAAGACGCCGGATAAGACGATGGCGGCTCGGGTGGTTGCCGACTATGGTGCAGCTCCATGGGGTCAGGTGTTTAGCAATCCTGGTGGTGATCCGACGAAGGGGCAGTTTCTTGTACCGGAGGGTTTTCAGATTGAGAAGCTCTTTACAGTACCGAGAGACGAATTGGGATCATGGGTTTGTATTACAGCGGATAGCAAGGGACGTTTGCTTGTAAGCGATCAAGAGAACAAGGGTCTCTGCCGTATTACACCGGCTCCAGTGGGTAGTAAGGAGCCGACAAAGGTTGAGAAGCTCGATGTGGCAATGTCTGGGGCACAGGGGCTGCTCTATGCTTTTGATAGTCTGTATGTATGTGCCAATGGCGGGCCAGGAAGTGGCTTGTATCGACTGAAAGATACCGATGGCGACGATCAATTTGATGAGGTGAAAAAACTATTTGCGATACGGGGCGGTGGAGAACATGGACCGCATGCTTTAAGGTTGAGTCCAGATGGTAAGTCGATTTTTGTGTGTGCTGGAAACCACACGCTTCCACCGATGGATCGCAAGCTCAAAACGGGTCCGCAAACAATGGGTGGGCCACGTTCTGAGCAGTTGGAAGCAGTTCTTCCAGAGGGAATGACGAGTCGGATAGCACCGGTGTGGGATGAGGATTTACTGCTTCCTCGCCAGTGGGATTCTAATGGTCATGCTGCGGGTATTGTGGCTCCGGGTGGATGGATTGCGAAGACAGATCCGGAGGGGAAGACCTGGGAGATGTTCACTGTTGGCTATCGCAATCAGTATGATTTCGATTTCAATGCGGATGGTGAAATGTTTGTGTACGACTCGGACATGGA
Source organism: Planctomycetota bacterium (assembly GCA_041178745.1). Taxonomy (GTDB): domain Bacteria; phylum Planctomycetota; class Planctomycetia; order Pirellulales; family Pirellulaceae; genus JAFLCP01. The sequence goes on from JBEGUT010000167.1 coordinate 3,348, forward strand.
ATGGGACATGGGAACGCCATGGTATCGTCCGACTCGGGTTTTACATGCTACAAGCGGTAGTGAGTTTGGATGGCGAAGTGGAACGGGTAATTGGCCGGCGTACTACGTAGATAGCCTGCCTGAATTGGTGAATATTGGCCCAGGATCTCCGGTGGGCGTTCAGTTTGGCTATGGGACAAAGTTTCCAGCCAAGTATCAGAAAGCTCTGTATGTATGCGACTGGACTTTCGGGACGATGTATGCGATTCACATGGTGCCATCTGGAGCGAGCTACACTGCGACTAAGGAAGAATTCGTAGCTCGAACACCACTGCCGCTTACTGATGTCACTGTGGGCAAGGATGGAGCGTTGTATTTCACAGTTGGAGGTAGAGGTACTCAATCCGAACTCTATCGTGTGACCTATGTTGGTACAGAGTCGACAGCGGCAGTGGATTGCCGAGAGAAGGATGGAGTGGAGTTGCGGAATTTGCGGAGCAAGCTGGAGGAGTTTCATCATGAGCAAGTTGTTGGTAAGGGGACAGAGGACAAGTTAGCGGAGACTGCTCGATTTCTGATTCCTTATCTTGGGCACGATGATCTTCATATTCGGTATGCAGCGCGAGTTGGACTAGAGCGAATTCCTGTAAAGTTTTGGGCCACTAGCGTTCTCAATTCTGCAGAAATCAATACAAGAATCAATGGAATAGTCGGACTGGCGCGAGTGGGCGGTGCTGATCTACAAGATGCGGTATTTGATTCGCTCAACAAACTAGACTGGAAAGCACTATCGCCCAGTCAGCAACTTGATTTTGCGAGGACATATCAGCTTGCGTTGGTTCGGTTGGGGACTGTAAGTGAACAAGAAAAGCAAGTGTTGCAGCAGCGATTGGGTACGCTATTTCCGAGCGGGAATGAGAAACTTGATCGAGAGCTTGCGATATTGAATGTCTTTCTGGAGACGCCAGGTGTAGCCAAGAAGATTACGGATCTCTTAGCAGGAGAACGGTCTAAAGTAGTTGATAATTTATCCAATGAGAACCTCGAGGAAGTAATTAGGAGAAATCGTGGATATGGATCATCAATTGCTGCGATGCTCGCTAATCAACCTGATCTTGAGCAAATTCATATGGCGCTGACGTTGAGAAATCTAAAGAACGGCTGGACCGTAGAGCAACGAGAGACATACTTCAGATGGTTTGAAAAGGCAGTGAATTGGGATGGCGGTAATAGTTATAAAAAGTTTCTTTCAAATATCAGCGATGATGCTTATGCGACGACGACAGATGTTGAGAGATTTCACTTAGAAGCTGTGGGAGCTCGTAAGTCTTCGGCTGTGCAGGCAGAACTCCCGAAACCTACAGGACCAGGAAAGTCATACTCTTTGGAAGAACTTGTAGGGCTAACTTCAGGAGGGTTGCGTGATCGCAATTTTGAAAATGGAAAGAAAATGTACGCGGCTGCTCGCTGCGTGGTTTGCCATAGATACGGAAACGATGGAGGAGCGACAGGTCCTGACTTGACACAGGCTGCGGGACGATTCGCGATGAAGGATTTGATTGAGGCGATCATCGAACCGAGTCGCGTCATTTCTGATCAATATAAAACGACTGTGATAGCGACTTCCGATGGTGAGATTGTAACTGGACGTATTGTTCGTGATGATGGTCAAGCGTTAGTTCTTGCTACAGATCCTGAGAACGCCAGTAAAACAGTGAAAATTGCGAAGAAGGATATTGAAGAGCAGAAGCCATCTGCGGTGTCATTGATGCCGCGAGAGCTTCTCAATGGTCTAAATCAAGAAGAAGTTCTTGACTTAATGGCCTACATTCTGTCGCGTGGCAATCCAAGCGACAGCATCTTCAAACGCTAGCATAGCCTCAATTCACAGGACAGGCGCAGCCCTTCTCCTGCGTCTGTCCGCGCTTCCCCTGTGTCTGTCCGCGCTTCCCCTGCGTCTGTCCGCGCTTCCCCTGCGCCTGTCCGCGCTTCGGGCGTTCTCGGCGCGTCTGTCCTTAAAAAACGGCTTCGTGAGCGGCTAGGGTTGCTGGAGATTTATCACTACGAGCCCACAGCTACTCCGTGGATATCCTTCATTTCCTTCGATCCAAGAAAAAAACCATGCTCCAAGCGCATAGCGGGATCGATCAGATATCGCTGCCTGTAAGCGATCTTCGATGTCGGCCGTGATTGATCAGGCCGATTTACTAGTTCAGGCATTCTCGTTCCCTCGAGATATCGTCTCAGGGTTGTTCGGCAAACGCAACCTAGAGCGTCGAGCAACCATTGCAGTTGACCAGGTGACGCTTCCCGCGACGCTCGGCTATTTCACGCAACTTCTCTCTCGACGTTGCAAAGTAATTACCGCGGAAGGTACCCGATGCCAAGCTCCGCTGCTGCTCTAACCACAGCTGCTCAGAGATTTTTAGCCGCTCCATCACCTGGGCAACCTCTGGTGACATAGAAGCCTTTCCATCTCGTAATTTGCGACCTGTATAGTCGACTAAGAGAAAGTATTGAGCCAGTGTTATCTCGTCGGTCATTCCTTCTCGACGAGCACCGTACTTGCTTCGGTCTTCGATTTCCAGCAGCCATAGCGATTGTTCGAGTTCTGCGGTCCTTTGCTTGTTTAAACCGCATTCTTGATAGGCTGCCGCCAAGTCGGCGGCACGTCCTTGACGAATCACGTTGCGGAAGCGAATCGCAATCGAGGTGAACGGGCTTGCTTCGGGCGCAGTAACGATACCGGCAGCAACCGGATTGAGATCGATATAAATACAGGTATTAAGTAAAGCCCGTAAACCGAGAATTGCAATGGACTTGTAGCGTCCCTGAAAAACCGTGCCTTTCTTTCCCTCGGCTTGATTGATCATATGAGCCAGGGGTTCTTTGAGGCATTTGTGTAGCCAGCCGATGTCGACTAGTCGCTCACGCCGGGTTTTGACCCATTCTGCATCGGCAGCGTGCTTCTTGATCCAGGCTTGTAGATCCTTGACTTTTTGTCGTTTGCTATCCTTCGGGGGGAAGAGCTCCGCCCAGCGTCTCGCGACCTCTTCATTGCTGAGCGCCTCCACCTCTTTGGTATTGATACGTAGCAGGAGGTGCATGTGATTATCCATGAAGGTATGTCCTGCGACGGAGATGGCGAAGAGTTTACTGAGGAAACGCAGTCGCAACTCCATCCATCGCTGGAAGTAGCTTCCATTACATCGAAAGAGCGGCAGAGCTCTGGCGCATTTGGAGATGCAGTGATACCAGGGTGTATCGGCGGGGTTGATAATTTTTCTTCTGGCGACGGTCATAAACCTCCTCCTTGTGTGAAATGCGGTGAACGCTTAATGCGTAGTGTTCGCATGATCACAATATACGTCAAGGAGTTCTTTATGAGAATTTCTGATTTTTTGTCAAAGAGCGTTTTGCTGGCAAACGCGACTTGATGCTTGGGCGTTGTTGCAAAGACAGGCGCTGCAACTGGATCGCCGGAAGCGGGGACAGGCGCTGCGATGGTGACCAGACCAACCGATGGCAATGACTGTCCAGGGATCCACAGGGATCCATGACTGTCCAGGGATCCGGATCCAGATGGACGCGATGCGGGGACAGGCGATGCAGAATACAGAGAGATGAAAAAGACTATGGTGATCGAGATGTCACTTAGCAGGCCTGTTCGTGCACAGAGCGAAACCATTCTCCTAACATCATTTAGCTCTGCCGGAGAAAAGAAGGATGCTGTTTGAAATTACGGCGATCAGCAGGCGGAAATGGCGCAAGTGACCTTTTATTTACTCCCAAAATCGGAATGCCATTTCCGCACCGTTACATCGCTTTGTTCTACCACTTCTTCACTCCGGTAACCCACCGTCGGATCTGCCCTAAAGCTTTACTAACGTTTCGAATTTTTTTGAGACTGACAGAACACGAACCGAACCATCGGCAATCCCAACGCTTGTATCACCGCTGTGGAAGGAATACATGCCTTGCGTATTTGATCTATTCACACCTACGCCGTCGGTATTGATTGACCAATAAAAGGTGTTACTGGCCGACCATCCTACTTTACCAGGATCGTCGGCGTTGGGATTGGTGTCGTCGACGTTCAGTTTCCCATTGATGTGGTCTTTCGTCTTCCCTACTCGTTCCACAACCACAATTGTATGGGACAGCACATCGGTAACATCGCTTAACTCTCATTCCCGATAGCGCCTAGGCGTGCTCCAGATGTTGTTCTCGTTTCGAACACAGGCCAATACACAGCGCACCAAGTTACCCTTCCCGAGCACAAGCACCATGCAAATAAAAGAAACGGATTATTACATATCCCGCTCACAGGGCGATTGCACCATAAGTTGTTAGCCTAACAGGACTTTCTCCAGGTA
>JBEGUT010000168.1:0-7572 GCA_041178745.1 Planctomycetota bacterium
GAGCGGCCAACTGTTTCTCGATACGCTCACAAGCTAGATTGCCGACAACGTGTAGCCCCGATTGACTGCTTGTCCTGAGTTCACTGTGCACTTCGGGTTGCTCCACCATCAACCCCAATCCACCGAAGCGCAGCGGTTCACCAGGAGCGGTCTCTAATAAGCCGCAATGGAGTCGCGTACCAGTCGAAAGCTTCCACATAGATCACGATGGGTTACGAGAGTGCTGTTACCACTTAATCCAGACCACAAAACTTCGTTAGTAAAGCGAGCGCCTGATGTTCAGCGGGACTACCTGTTTTGTCGACCCTCATTTTGAGCGGTTCCCACTCCTGCCGCAATTGCTCCGGCGAAAATAATTGCTTTCGGGATGCTAGAATCGCCGCCTCGAGCACCGCGTGCTTCCCGCGATTCCATCCGAAAAATGGTCGCTGAATCTTTGATTGAACCACATGAGCCTTCGCTAGGGCGCGTTGATCGGAAAGATCAAATGCATCTAACTTCAATGCGTACCAGTGACAAGCATTTGTCAAAGCCCATCCGCATTCATCGATCCACTGAACGGTCGCTTCGACCTTTTCTCCAATCACGGTAGCCGCTAACAAATAGGCATCATCGGTAACATGAAAAATACAACGATGATTTCTCTGGAGGTTTTTAAAGGTGGTCGATGTTTGAAATGGTTTCAATTCCCAGTGGGAAAGTTCTTCATTAACAACCGGCCCCATGGGTGCCATATGAAGCGAACCATCAGCGTTCTCGGTAGTGATAATTCCTTCTATGACAATGGGCATCTCTATTTCCTTTGAAGTCGCTTTATCCCTTAGGGCTGCTCCCACCACGCGTGAAGCTCGGAAGCATCTGGATCGTCGCCGATCCCTCGAACATTGTTCTCCGTGACCAAATCGCTAACCGGCAAATGGTCTGGAACGTTTAGACCCCCTAGTTCTAAAAAGTTCCTCAGAATTTGATAACCCCCTTGAGTCATAATCGATTCGGGATGAAATTGCACACCCCAAACGGGACGCGTTCGCTCTCGCACCGCCATGATCATACCATCGTCGCCAGTTGCTAGGACTTCTAAATTAGCAGGGAGAGATTTCGGATCGATCACCAGGGAATGATACCTGGCTACTTGAAGCGGCGAAGGTAGTCCTTGGAACAAATCTGTTCCTTGATGTCGTATGGCGGATGTCTGTCCATGGACCGGCTTGGGGGCACGAACGATCGAGCCTCCGAAGGCCTCACCGATCGCCTGATGCCCTAAGCAAATCCCGAGGATAGGCAACACTCCGCTACAGCAGCGAATAATATCTAAAGAGCAACCTGCTTCTATTGGAGTCTTAGGGCCAGGTGAAATAACAATAGCCTTGAAGTCGCTGCCGACGATATCCTCGCCTCGAATCGCATCGTTACGCATGACAATGGACTTCTGATTTAAACGCTTTAGGTAGCGATCGATGTTGTAAACAAAACTATCGTAGTTATCGATGATCAAGATCATGAGGAGTGTTCCCGTTGACTTACCGCTTCGATGGCTTTGACAAGCCCTTCAGCTTTGTGCCACGTTTCTATTTCCTCGGATTCCGGAACGCTGTCAGCTACGACACCTCCTCCAGCCTGTACCTGCCACCATCCTTCACTAGCCGTTATGGTTCGGATCGCGATATTCCAATCCATGGTTCCATCAAATCCTAAATAACCCAAAGAGCCGCAATACGCGCCTCGGGTCGTCGGCTCCAGTTCAGAAATAATTTCCATAGCGCGAATCTTTGGCGCTCCCGTGATTGAGCCACCCGGATAGGTCGCTTCGATCAAATTCATTGCAGTGTTCGGCTCCTGGAGCTTTCCTTCAACCGCACTGACCAGATGTAATACATACTGATATCTCTCGACTTCGCACAACTGTGTTACGCGAACTGAGTCCGGTTCACATACGCGAGACAAATCATTCCGCAGCAGGTCAACAATCATCAGGTTTTCCGCGCGATCTTTGCGGCTTTCACTGAGACTATCACCAATATACAAGTCCAAAATTGGATGAGTGCTACGGGAACGAGTGCCTTTGATGGGACGCGTTTCCACTTGGCGATTTTGCATCCGCAGAAATCTTTCTGGTGATGCGCTCAGTAGTTGCTGTTGCCCAAGATCGATATACGCTGCGAAAGGCGCAGGATTCACTTGCCTCAGGGTGTGATACAAATCCAAAGAGGAGCAGGTGGCAGGATGTAACCAACGCTGCGAAAGATTTACCTGAAAAATATCCCCAGCGTAGATGTATTCAATGGCTCGCGCGACCGCCTCGCGATATTGCTCTCGACTGAAATTACCCGACCACCGCTCACCGAAAGGACTTGGGTAGGATACCGACTTTGGTTTTACCGGAGTCAACTTGCGCCAATTGGCTGTGACGTTGCGATTCTCTTCACGACTCGATTCGAGCAATGCGCGAAAGAAATCTAAACGCTTTTGTGCCCGCTGTTCTCGCAACTTTGAATCCATCTCGGGCCAACCGTGTGAGATCAACCAAGCTCGTTGGAGTTCATGATCCCACGCCAGCACAACGTCATAAAACCCGAGCGATAGATTGGGAATCGCAAAGTCCTGGTATTTCGCCTTTGGAATCTTCTCGTAGTAGTGCCCGAGTTCATAACTGAGCAAGCCCGCTGCGCCACCTTGGAACGGTGGGAGATCAGATAACGTTTGGGACTTGCAGCGATCCAGAATGTCTTTGGTTTCTTGAAAAGGATCCCCCGAATCTGCGCTGAACTCCGATACCTGAAAAGGATCTGCCATCAGGAATGAGTATCTTCCCAATGAAGGGATAAGCTTCGCGCTTTCCAAAAGACAGACTCGTGGCAGGTTGCTAAATGCATTTAATGCATCTGCAATGCTGGGCACTCTGTCGAGAGATAAAGTTAGAGGAACCATCGGTGAAACTAACTTGGTGGAGGCTGCTGCGAGGTACGACGTGGAAGACGGTGATGCTTCTCGATACGCGTCAAGTATCCCCACTGTAAAGCTTGATCTTGTTCATATTGTTTCCCCAGTGTAAGGGCGGTCATTGCCTTTGCCATTTCGAAGCCGAGGTAAAAAGCGTGACTAGGGTCAACATTTGATGACTGAGGCAATTCCATCAACCTGCCCATCAACTCAAACGGATCCTCATCATGAAGATGTAGATTGGCGCTGAGTAAATGTATTTCGCCATCCTGGGCCAAGATTCTATAGTTGTTATCGCGAATAGTCGCAGCTAGTTGATTGATCACTTCAGCTGAAAACACTTTGACCTTCGGATCACGCAGAGCGACTAAACGGGGTTCGAGATGCTTTGGGGGGATTTTGTTACGGCGAGCGTAATAGACTAGTCGCCGAGCCAAGTCGCACTCGCGCACCGCGGATCTGGCCCAATTGATCACTTGTGTGGTCAATACGCTTCGAATACCTAGCTCTTGACAAATCCCCAGAAGCAACACATTGACTCCAGCGCTATCGGCATCGGTAAGCTCGGTGATATTACCTATACCCATCATTATCTCAGATTCTGGCCAACGATTTCGCGTCTCCATGTAACGCTGTAAGCTTGCGGAAAAGCCGACACCGAGAGGTTCCAATATCGGATCGATGCGAAAGCGAATCCCGCGATCAGAGAGCCAATCGATATTATCATCAAGTCCATCGAGTGTACCGATTTGATCAGGGATAAGAACAACTTCTGCTCCCCACTCGCCAGCCGCTTCGCGATTGCTGCTGTTGACACTCAGTACCAATTCGGCTCCAGCGCGGCACGCCTCTTCAACCTCCCAGCTATCGAAAGAATCGATGGACACTCGCAAGCCCTCTTCGCGTAAAGCGCGTACCGCCACGGCTACGTTGCTCCAGCGCGAATTAGGATCACAGCCGACATCAATGACATCTGCTCCATCTGCTTTCAACTGCTTCGCTTGCTGAACGATTCCTGCGATGGTTAATCGCGGAGCATGATTGATTTCCGCGAGGATCTCTATGTCGTAACTTCCGTAGTCTGATGGCCTACCACGTTTTTTGCCAAAGAACTCCGGAAGGTCTCGGATGTCGCGAGGTCCACACACGATACGCTCCGCTGCTTGCGGAAAATAGGAACGAACGTTGTCCAGATTAGGTTCCAGGTAGCCTGGTAGAACAACCAGATCCGTTTGATCAGAAATAAGTAGATGCCGACCAAGCCACTTTGGCGTCATCAGCGCCGCAACAGTTATCGGAAGGACATCGACGGTGTAGTGATAGCCGATTTCTTGACTGAGTCTAGCAACGATCTCCTCGGTCGCGGAAGCGGCAAGGCGCCCTGTGACAAATTGCAATCGCTTGTTTGCGTAAGTTGTTACCGTCATGAATTCGTCAAAAGACTTGCCGCTCGAAAGGAGACCGATACATGCGAAGTCTCCGACTGAACTTTTACCACCTCGATTATAACAAGAGTCCCTGCCGTTTAGAGTAGAACTCTGCCGTTATCAACCTTAGAAAGTCCATTTCGAGAGATCGAAACAAAGATAACAACACGGAAAAGCATGTGCACTTGACTGATGCCGGACCTTCAGAGCCTACTTGACCTTCTTTTTTTAGAAATTACAACTTGTTTTAGAGCGAGGAACCCTAACGAAGTATCCGCCTATCATGGCGGACTGCCGTGGCCGGGGTTCCTCGTTTTTTTATGCACTGCAATCGACTGCGCTTGAGCGTAAATACGAGATTGGTTTAGCGTTATTCTATATCGAGGTTGGTGATAAAGATCCTTACAGTTGATCGAAAAAAGACGATTGAAATTCGCTCGTCGGTGTATCTTTCGTAATACCAATGCGAAGAAGAATGGCTCATGATGATTCCAATACTCTACGAAGAATCGTTTTTCGCGGTAATCAACAAACCTTCCGGACTCTTTACTCAGGCTCCCGACTCGGTACCAAGTGTTGAAACGGTATTACGCGAACAATGGTCCACTCCGGGTGGATCGCAACCCTTCGTCGGATTACCACATCGACTTGATAGGGGAACGTCAGGGGTTCTGATTGTGGCGAAGAACCAGCGGGCTTTGCAAAGATTGGGTGAGCAGTTCCATAGCCGTAAAGTCAGTAAAAGGTATTTAGCGGCCGTTCGCGGTGTTCCTTCAAAAGAGTCAGGACAATGGATCGATTTTATTCGTAAAATTCCCGATCGTCCTGTGGCTGAAATCTCGCAAGCGGGAGAAGAAGGATCGAAAGAAGCGATTCTCAACTACCGGCTTATCGCCAGCGAATCCAACATCAGCATCTTAGAGATAGAATTGCTCACCGGTCGCATGCATCAGATTCGGATACAACTCTCCAGTCGAGGCCTCACTGTTCTAGGCGATTGGTGTTATGGCAGCACCGACGTTTGGGGAGAAATCGACGAACGAGGCGAACGAATCGCACTTGCATTGCATGCAGCGACGATCGAGTTTCGAAACCCGCAAAACGCTAAGCCGATTGCGGTTAAGGCACCTCTTCCCAAGTTATGGCACGACAAGCTAAGCAGTTCTCTGCTGGGTCAGGTCATCTTCTAGTAATCGCCGTACTGCCGACGGTTCTCAAAATTGGCCATGCAGTGTGTCGGCACCGAATAAGTCCACGAATTTATCACCATAGTGAAAATAGGAGAGATGACATGAGCCCATTGCCTGTTTTTAATGCCTCTACCCGCTAATCGTGGATCAAGAAGCTACCAATTGGTGGTGAATGTGGCAAACTGCAAACTTGAGACTGTTAACCTTCGCCACGCCTTACGGGACTAGTCCAAATGGGCATGCAGCAAGCATCCCTGGAGCACATTTGACTGATCCCCTATAATGTGGAGGTGGGTTATGATGGTTCAAATGGCTGGCAATTCGATGGCAGTCCGAGAAAAATTTGATCAGACCGGCGTGAAAGTGCACGTGGGTGCCGTTTCGTACCTGAATACCAAGCCTCTTATCGAGGGTATTCAAAAGAAATATCCATGGATTGATCTCTCGGTTGACCTACCCAGTCGCTTGGCCGACCAACTGCGTGCCGGACAACTCGATGTTGCTTTGATACCGTCGATCGAGTTCTTTCGAGGGGACGACTATACCATTGTTTCCGATGCTTGCATCGCGAGTATCGGTCCGGTTTGGAGCGTCAAACTTTTATTCCGTGTGCCCCCTGCGGAAGTAAAAACATTGGCTTTGGATGAGGGCTCACGTACGAGTGCAACTCTTGCCCGGATTTTGCTAAAGAGAGAGTATGGCGTTGTTCCCGAACTACGCCCGCTTCCCATCCAAGCGACTTGGGAAACCGCTGATGCTGATGCCGTTCTTATCATCGGTGATCGGGCAATGAAACCGATTTCTTCGGACTGGTATGACTGTTGGGACATCGGGCAGAAATGGCGTGAGCATTCGGGATCACCCTGTGTGTTTGCCATGTGGGTGGCCCGTCGTGGATTCGAATCGCCTGAGCTCGGTGAAATTCTTTCGGAAGCACGCGACTACGGTTTAAGAAACGCCGAGCGAATCGCAACTCGGGAATGTGAAAGCTATGGACTGAGCAATGCCATGTGCTTGCGTTACTTCCGAGAATTTTTACATTTCCATCTCGGTCACGAAGAGCGAGATGGTTTGACTAAGTTTTATGAAGCCGCTGTGGAGCTCGGTCTTGCTCCCGCCGGTAAACTCCCTTTTCGATATGCGGAAAGCGTGAAATGATCAGATCGATATTGGATAAAGCAGTTGCTGGCGAAAGATTGACGATCGAAGAAGGACGCGAACTGATTCAATCGCGCGACTTGACTGCCTTGGGTCGCGCGGCGGATGAAGTCACCCGCCGACTCCATCCAGAAAACTTCAGAACTTATAACATCGACCGAAACATCAATTACACGAACGTCTGCACAGCCGTTTGTGATTTTTGTGCCTTTTATCGAAGTCCGAAAAGTGACGAAGGGTACGTTCTGTCTCGTGAAGAGATGCACGCTAAGTTGCGAGAAACGGTTGCCTTGGGAGGTAATCAGATTCTACTGCAAGGCGGACTTCATCCACATTTTAAGCTCGAGTGGTACGAAGAGATGCTGAGGGACATCAAGATACATTTCCCTGAGATTAATGTCCACGGTTTTAGTCCTCCGGAAATCTATCACTTTACCAAAGTCAACAAACTTTCCCTTGAAGACGTACTCACTCGCCTAAAAGCAGCAGGACTTGGTAGCTTGCCAGGTGGCGGAGCGGAAATCTTGGTGGATCGTGTCCGGAGAGCGATAACTCGCGGTAAAGTTCTGACCGATGATTGGCTGGATGTGATGAGAGTATGGCATCGTTTAGGAGGAAAAAGTTCGGCGACCATGATGTTCGGACATGTCGAGACTCTTGATGAGCGAATCGAGCACCTTGATCGCCTTCGACAACTTCAGGATGAAACAGGTGGCTTTACAGCTTTTATCTGCTGGACATTCCAACCTGATCATACCGACATGAGCCACATCGCGCCTGCGGGTAGTTTTGAATACCTGCGAACACAGGCGGTAGCTCGACTCTATTTGGATAACATTCCAAACATCCAGAGCAGT
>JBEGUT010000169.1:0-7547 GCA_041178745.1 Planctomycetota bacterium
CGAGGGTGGTTTCAGTCGCAGTCGTGGGCCAGGAGGTGGTCGACCACCGCGTGGTGAACGAAGTGAAGGAGGCTCGCGCGGATTTTCGCGACGAGGTGACGGCGAAGATAGAGGACGGGGAGAACGCGGTGAACGCGACCGTGGTGGAGAACGGGGCTTTGGGGATCGTCGTTCGGGCCCGCGCGGCGAGCGACCAGATCGCCGCAGAGAAGGTGTTTTTTCCGATCGAGGGCCAGGTCGCGATCGCGATTCGGGTGAACGAGGACCACGCTCCAGAGGCTTCGGCGAACGCAGTTTCGGTCAACGCGGTTCAGGTGAACGAGGTGGCGATGGGCCATCACGCGGCGGCCGGCCAGGAGGTTCACGTGGCGGTGAACGCCGTTCGTTCGGTGATGGCCCAAGAGGCGACAGACCTAGAAATGATCGGCCCAGAGGTGATGGCGATCGCCCTCGCAGTGATCGCCCTTACGGGGATCGTGGCGACCGAGCCAGTGGTTCGGGTGGATCGCGTGGAGGACGCCCTGGTGGTGGAGGCGGACGACCTAGCGGTGGTGGATTTCGAGGAGGCCGGTCCGAGGGCCGGTCCAGTGGTGGCGGTGGACCTCGCGGCGGCAGTGGGCCTCGCGGTGGCAGTGGACCTCGCGGTAGCGGTGGACCTCGCGGTAGCGGTGGACCTCGCGGCGGTGGTGGTAGGCCGCGCGGAGGCGGTGGTCGAGGAAGAGACTAAGTTCGAGATAAGTCTTGTCGCTCTGCCTAGCACAGGACAGGGAACATCTAACAAACGGAGGTTGTTTGAACATGTCGGTGGATCATGATGTGGTTCCTTTGAATGTTCTAACGGTGGAGATATTGGAGAATGCTGCGGTAGCCAATGGTCTTTGGAAATTGAGAGTCGATGCGCCGCAGATTGCATCGTCGTTTGTCCCTGGGCAATTCGTCATGCTACGGATTGCAGATCGAAATGATCCGTTGATCGGTCGTGCGCTGGCAGTCTATTCCGTCAGCGCGAAAGAGGATGATCAGCGCACTTGGCTGGAGTTGATCTATCAAGTAAAGGGACGAATGACGACTCCGTTGGCCAAGATGACAGCGGGGCAGTTATTGCAAATTTGGGGGCCACTTGGAAATGGTTTCTCAACTCAACGGACAGAGCATTTGATCATGGTCGCGGGAGGGATCGGGCAGACACCCTTTTTGACTTTGGCACGCGAGGCATTGGGATTGGATTCCTATGGCGATCCCAATCGTCCTATCGGCTATGCTTCGAAAGTTCATCTACTTTACGGCGCTCGATCGGCTAACTATTTCGCTGGTTTGGATGAATTTCGATCAACAGGATTGAATCTCCAATTGGCGACCGATGATGGCTCTATTGGACCGCCACGCCGAGTCACCGAATTGCTGCAGGAAACTCTTGATCGAATTAATGGTTCCTCGGTTCGCATTGTTTGCTGCGGACCGGAACCAATGATGGAAGCGGTGTCGGAAATCGCTAAACAAAGAGCGATCGATTGTCAGGTATCTCTGGAAACACCGATGGCCTGCGGAATCGGGATTTGTTTCACTTGCGTTGCCAAGGTCAAACAAGAAGATGGCAGTTGGGACTACAAGCGAACTTGTATCGATGGACCGATCTTCGATGCAAATTGTATCGTCTGGTAAGATTGTCTCGGGCGAAGTCGAGAAGTGATTGTTGGCATGATGATTACGATCATGCTTTGGAAATGACCTAAGGCTTCGCGATTCTTTTGACGTTATTAGACCAGCAACGAAATGCAAACAGAAAGTCAACTGAAATCCTGTTTAACGCTAGGCGGCCTTTGGTTGTCCACCGTTAAGGCTGCTGTCGCTGACCAGCCCGATCGCTTCGAGTTGCGTATCGCGCGTGACTTCGTTGTAGCTGAGCACTCTGACATCGGGCAGATAATTTTGGGTGATCTGTCTGACCGCAGGGCGGATACGAGGTGATACCAAAAGAATCCGAGGCCTACCTGCTTGCTCCAGTTTTTTGATCTGAATTGCAATCTGTTGGCAAGTTGCTTCAATGACTGGGGGCGACATGCGAATCAGCAACCCACGATCTGTATGTTCCATGCTCGCCGCAATGCGATCTTCCATCGCTGGGTCGAGAGTCACAACATGCAAGCGTTGTTGATTATCGCGGAATCGTTGCGAGATCGTACGCGCTAGACGATGACGAACATACTCCGTAAGGAGCATCGGATCCTTGAGCCTCTGAGCGTTGTCACCTAATGTTTCAAGGATCGTGCTCAACTGACGAATCGGAATATCTTCACGTAGCAACAACTGAAGAACATGTTGGATATCTGCCAGTTTCATTAAGCCCGGCATCAGTTCTTCAACAACCGTGGGTGATGTTTGTTTGAGCTGATCGATCAGCTGTTTGGTTTGATCGCGAGTCAGTAATTCATCTGCGTGTCGGCGTGCTATTTCTTGAACATGAGTTGCCAGCACAGCGACAGGTTCAGCGACCTGGTAGCCGTAGATCTCTGCCTGTTGTCGCAACGACGAATCGATCCACCATGCGCGACGCTGAAACGCAGGTTCGCGTGTCTCATCGCCCGGTAGAAACCCCGTCGTCATTCCGGTGTCGATGGCCAGGAGACGATCGGTTCTGAGAAATCCTGTAGCTACCGGAGCACCAGCGATTTGCACTTCATACTGCGATTCACCGAGGCTCATGCGATCTTTGATGCGCACTTTGGGAAGCAGGATACCGAGTTCGCTGGCAAGCATCGCTCGGACGGTACTGATGCGTTGCATCAAATCGCCACCACGCTTGGGATCCGCTAACGGAATGAGACCTGCTCCAAGCTCCACACGCATCGGATCGATTTCCAGATAATCCTCCACCTTCTTTTCTGGTGGTGACGCCTTGGCGATCTCCGCTTGTCTTTCTTTTTCAGCTTTAAGGCTCGTCTGCTTCTGGTTTTGTTTATCGATAAAATATGCCATACCGATACAGCCCAAGCCGAGCGAAAGCATCGGAACGGTAGGCAGCTGAGTAAAAATCATCAGGATCAAAAATACACCCGCTACGATCAACGCTTGCGGACGTGAAAATAATTGACTGATGAACTCACCCGATAGATTAACTTCCTGGGTACTACGAGTGACGAGTAACGCGGCTGCCAATGAGATAAGGAATGCTGGAACCTGGCTCACCAAACCATCACCGATCGTAAGTTTGGTAAAGACCTCAGCACATTCTTCGAGTGTCATGCCGGCGTGCATGTAGCCCATGTAGAATCCGCCGACAATGTTGATCGTGGTAACAACAATACCCGCTACCGCATCGCCGCGAACATATTTACTAGCACCGTCCATGGCTCCATAGAAGTCTGCCTGTCGCTGTACTCCTTCACGCCGTCGTTGAGCCTCTTTCTCATCGATCACGCCTGCATTTAAGTCAGCATCGATCGCCATCTGACGACCAGGCATACCGTCCAAAGCGAAACGGGCTGCAACTTCAGAAATACGTGTCGCACCTTTCGTGATCACCAAAAATTGGATCACGAAGATAATCACAAATAGAATCAAACCGACTTCGAGCCGATCGCCAGCGACGAAGTTACCGAATGCTAAAATCACACTACCAGCGGCTGTCGTATCATCGGCCGTCACCTCGGTTAGAATCAATCGCGTCGTCGCGATGTTAAGAACCAACCTGGCCAAAGTCGTCGTAACCAGCAACGCCGGAAAGATGTTGAATTCCATCGGCGAGCGTATATAGAGAGTGGTCAGCAGAACGATCACAGAAATCGTGATATTCGCTGCCAAGAGCATGTCCATTAGCATCGGTGGCAGGGGAACGAGGATAACCCCCAAGCAGGAAATCAAAGCGACTGGCAAAAGCAAGTCGCGATATTTCTGCAGCCATAGCGATACATAAACCATCGGATACTCTCAAAATCCATGACAATCCGGTCGTAATCCTTTACGAGTCTCCCTAAAGTAGCCTCTCCTGCCTCGAAAAGTCCATATCAGCTCCCAATCACCCCTCGATCTTTTATTTTGCTAGCAATACTAAACTCCGTTCCCTGTTTGACTTCAGGTGTCGTAAGGGTGACAATAGAACCTTGTCGATGAGACATCCTTCCTGCCCCATCTCTCCCTCCAAAACTACTGATATGTCCCGAAAATCATTGCTCGCATTCGCTGTAGTTTTAGGTTTGGTAGCTAGCCAGGCCATCGCACAACCGGCTGTTCAGTATGCCCGGCCCGCCGCTGTTGCTCCCGGCCAGAGCGTCGAAATGGTGGTGGTCGGTGATAAGTTTGCCGAACCGCTTCGAGTTTGGAACAGTTTAGGGGCAAACGTTGAGGTTCTTTCGGTCGCGGCCACCGAAGCGAAATTGAAAGTAACTCTGCCGGCCGATGCGCCGCTGGGGCCATTCGGGCTGACGGTAGCAACGGCAGATGGTAATTCCTTGCCAGTATCGGTATTGGTCGATGAACTACCCAATGTTGCCGAAGCCGCTGACAACCATGAACTCGCTAAAGCTCAGGTGATCCCTGATCGCTGCGGCGTTGATTCACTTTGTGATGGACCGCTGGTAGATTTTTTTCGACTCAATTCCACCAACGATCAAAAACTTACCATCGAGGTACGAAGCGACTTCTTAGGTGGTGCCATGGATCCGGTGGTACGAGTCCTAGATGCTTCGGGGAACGAAATCGCTGTGGGAGATGATCAAGCGACGACATCGGAAGGTCGCGTTTCCTTCGCTGCTGTAAAAGGTACCGATTACATCGTCGAAGTACGAGATAGTAAGTACGCAGCCGGTGGACGTTATCGCTTGCGAGTGGGGGCTTATCCCGATGTGCGTGTGCTGCATCCTGGAATTGTGCAGTCAGGGATTGCGACAAATCTCGCAGCTATCGGTTTGGTCTCAGGAGAGGTCGCTGTTGCAAACGTTAATGTGAGCGCCGACGCGGCAGGTAGTCTTGTCCAGGTGCCGGTGCGGTCTCCTGATTACACCTCATCGACTTGGGGGACGGTAGCGGTCACGACGTATCCTGTGGTGCTCGAAACGGAGAATGGTGATGCTGCAGCGACCAGCAGTGTTTCTGCTGTACCAGTAGCGTTGGCAGGTCGTTTACAAGTTGCGGGTGATACAGATCGTTTTGCTTTGCCACTTAAAAAGGGCGTGGCAGTCCGTTGCAGTGGGATATCTGCCTCATTGGGTTCTCCGGCGCTTGTGCGATTAAAAATGTTCCATCCGGATGGAAGGTTACTTGCTGAATCGCCCGTGAATGAAGCGAGTGAATGGCGATTGGAATTCACGCCACCTGATGACGGCTTGTATCCTTTGCAAGTAGAAGAATTGTTGCAGCGTGGTGGGCCTGACTACACCTATGCAGTGCAAGTCGAGACCGCCGGAGTTGTGATCGCCTCATTGAAGGCGGATGCCAATTCGCGAGATCGATTCTTACTCGGTGGTGCCGCTGGCGTTTTTCCGGTCGATTTTCAACTGGAGCGTTTTGGTTATGAAGGGCCGGTTCAGATCGGCTTAAAGCAGTTGCCTCAAGGGCTGCAGATTCTCAATTCAGTAGCAGCGGCCGGAGCTAAGGAATGGCGAGTGTGGGTTGCAACGACTGGTAGCACCGCGGGTGAAGTACCAATGGGTGAAATACTTCGCTCTCTGCACTGGACAGTTCGTCCGCAAGATCTTCCTACGGCTGCCACATCGCTTTCGACTCGGGGTGTCTGGAGGGTAAGGCAGCCAACAGTCCCCTACCCTCCTGCCTGGCGCGACGGTTTGGTCTTAGTGTCCACGGCGAAACCTAGCGATCCATTCTTCAAAGTAACACCGACTGAAAGCACCGTACGTTTTGCTGCTGGGGCAAAACAGATTCAAACAGTGCTCAAGTTGGAGCGGCTCAACGCAGAGTACAAAGAGGCGCCGCAGTGGTTTGTTACGGCGGTACCTGCTGGCGTGACGGCTGCAGTGGTCATGGAAGGAGATCAGGCGAAACTGACGATCGATCGAGTGGCGGAAAATAAAGTGATCAGCGGCACCTTGGAATTTTCCGCGGTTGCTGAATTTGGTGGCCGCGGCAGACGCGAGACGGTGGCCTTGCAACTGGAGACCTCGGCGGATCGGCTTGAAGTGTTCCCTTCGGAAATCGCTTTGCAGCATGCCGGCGATAAATCACAGATAGTTGTCACGGCCCACTTCGCGGATGGTTCATTCCGTGAAGTGACTCATTCTGCATCGCTGAAAAGCTCTAATGAAATGGTGGCTATCGTCGACCAGACCCGCGTGATTCCCAAGGGAGATGGGACTGCGGAGTTACGTGTAGAGGCTTTAGGATCCTCGGCCGTTGTGCCTGTTCAGGTGCAGAATGCAGCGAACCAAAAACCGATTGGTTTCGAAACAGGAGCTTTGGTTGCATTAACTAAACAAAATTGCAATTCGGGTGCATGCCATGGATCACCAAGCGGTAAAGGAGGCTTCCGTTTATCGCTGCGAGCCTTCGATCCGGTACTGGATCAATTGACTCTGTTGCGTGAAGAAACAGGACGGAGAGTTAATGTTTTGGATCCCGAGCAAAGTCTTTTATTAACCAAACCGCTGATGAAAGTGGCTCATGGAGGTGGCACTCAGATTCGTCCCAGCGATGCAGCTTACAAGTTGCTCAAGCAGTGGATTTCTGAAGGAGCCAAGAACGATCCAGTTGACGCGCCCAAGGTGACTCGTGTCGAGATCTATCCGTCGGGCAAGCGAGTTTTGCGCAAGCCGAATGATTCTCAGCAGATCGCTGTGATTGCGCATATGTCCGATGGCAGCAGACGCGATGTAAGTGATATCGCTTCGTACTCTGTATCCAATACGTCGGTCTGTAATGTGAATGCCGATGGACTAGTGCGAAAGATGCATCGTGGTGAATCGGCAGTTCTCGTGCGATTCATGGAGCATGTCGAAACGTTGACGTTGACCTTTGTTGACGACATCGGAGGATTTGCTTGGCAGGATACCGGCATTAACAACTACATCGATGAAAAAGTTAATGACAAGCTGAAGCTATTGCAGTACCAGCCATCAGCGACGGCGAAGGACAGTGAGTTTCTGCGGCGTGTTTATCTTGATGTGATTGGACTTTTGCCAACGCCGGAAGAATCGCAATCGTTCTTGTCGGATACCGATCCAGCTAAACGTAGCAAATTGATTGATCGTCTTTTAGAGCGGCCTGAGTACGCTAGATTTTGGGCGATCAAATGGGGTGATCTGTTGAAGATGACCAGCAAGAAGATCGGGGCTGATGGTCTCTTTAAGTATCATCGTTGGGTTGAAGATGCGATCCGCAAGAATATGCCTTACGATCAATTTGCACGCGAATTGTTGACAGCCAATGGAAGTAGCCTGGTGAATCCACCAGCCAACTTCTATAAGGCGGCGACCAACATGAACGATTGCGTTGAAACGATTTCACAAGTGTTCCTTGGATCGCGTTTGCAATGCGCCAAGTGCCATAATCATCCGTTCGAACGTTGGACCCAAGATAATTATTATGGAATGGGAGCA
>JBEGUT010000170.1:0-7525 GCA_041178745.1 Planctomycetota bacterium
TGGGCCGGACTTAAGCAATCTCATGCACCGAGATGATGCAAGTATCATGCGTGATATACGGCAGCCGCATGCAGCGTTGAATCCAGATCATCTGATGGTGGTTATTCGTACTCAGGGTGGCGAAGTAGTGCAGGGGGTTCCGCTGGCAAGTGACGATTCACAGAAGCTGCTTCTAGGTTTAGCAGATGGTTCGCGCCGAGATATCGATCGCTCTGAAATCGAGGAACTAAAGGCGTCTAACCAGTCCTTGATGCCAACAGGATTGCTTGACTCACTCAATGAAGAGCAAGTGGATGATCTGATGCTGTTTTTGAAGAGCAATCCTCTACAGCCTGCCTCATTTGTACGCAAGGATATTCCAGCCATGAGAAAGTGGATGGATTTAACAGCGATTGCACCACAAGAAAAGTTTTTTGGATCGCCGAAACTGGAAGTAGGTATGAGGGTGGTTCTATGTGATGGGCCAAAGGATCACGGGCCTGATGAGCATGACTATCCATTGTGGAGTGAGCGATGGATAAAGCTGCTATCTTGCGTCGAGGGTTTGGAAGTTGAGACAGCGAGTGAGTGGCCTTCCGAGGAGCAATTATCGAATGCCAATTTGATTCTGTTTTATTCTGCTAATCCGAAGTGGAACGAGTCTCGCGGTGCTGAATTGGATCATTATTTACAACGTGGCGGTGGGTTAGTGTTTATGCATTTTGCCGTAAACGGCCAAGCGGCTCCTGAGGCACTGGCGACAAGAATTGGCTTGGCATGCGATACGAGTAAGTTAAAGTTTCGGCATGGCGAATTAAAATTGAAACTTAGCCAGTCTCATCCACTTTGCGTCGGTTTACCGGATATGGATCTGGTCGATGAGTCGTATTGGCAGATGATTGGGGATGCCGCGCAAATTGATGTTGTTGCATCTGGCGAAGAGGAGGGGGCTTGGCAGCCCTTGATTTGGACCGTGGAGCGAGGAAAAGGAAGGGTCTTCGCTACGATCATGGGGCATTATTCGTGGACTTTGGATGATCCGTTGTACCGCATATTGTTGTTGCGGGGCATGATGTGGTCGGCTGGAAGGGATCCTGACGTATTATTACCTTTGAGCACGGTAGGGGCACGAATCGCGAATTTCGAAGAAAAGTCAACAGCTGTTGCTAAGAACGCGGAAAATTAAACGAATTGGTTCTCGGTACTTCAGGTTTATGTTAGAAAAATGACTGAGGAAACTGTCGGGAGCGAAACAATGTCTGAGGTGTATCAGCAGCAGATGGACGGACAATTTGGTCGGGGTAGCACTGGAAATGTGATCGCTGCAGTATGCAGCTTCTTTTTCCCTGGTCTGGGGCAATTAGTCCAAGCCCGCCCGTTGAAGGCATTGGTCCATTTCGTTTTGAGTGTACTGCTTTGGTTCGTTTTACTTGGTTGGATCATGCATATCTGGTCGGCATTTGAAGCAGCTCGTTACGATGGCTGAGCACGAACCATTTAATTGGGAAGCGATCTTGCGAGTGGCTTTAGAGTGCTTCGAGCGTTCAGCGAAACGCTAGCCTAGATCTGTGCGTGAGTTTTTATACTCGTGAGACTCACTTAGATTGCGGTGATCGATGAAGTTGTTCGGGCGTTTCAGGAATGAGTCGGTTGTCGCTTTCTCCAGGCGGTTTCTCAAGCGTGAGGAGTGCGAATAGATCAGCGAGTTCTTCCGCTGTCATTTGCTTTTCTAGACCTTCGGGCATAAGTGACAATTCGCTTTGCTTTGCTTCTTCGATTTCATCACGAGGGATAGTCTCTATTTTTCCCCCTTGTATTTTCAGTACGATTTTATCGTCCGAGTTCTCGGTCAGTAGGCCCGTCAGGACTCGACCATCTACCGTCAGTACCGTGTGTGCTTGATAGGCAGTACCGATGACGAGACTTGGATCGAGGACGTTGGATAAAAGTTGCGAGAAGCTGCTGCGGCCATTTTGTGTCAGATTAGGGCCAACTTCGTATCCTTTATCATGCAGCAGGTGACACTGTCCGCAAACTCTGGAAAAAACAAGCCAACCTTTTTCAGGATTGCCGCGTGAGTTCTTTAGAATTCGGTTGGCCGCCTTGATTGCCTCTGCGCGATCGTCTCGATTGCCGACTCGAATTTGTCCCCAGTTTTTGCGAAGCAGTGCAACAATTTCGGGGTCTTCAGATTTCTCTAGCCGTTGCAATTGGTTCGAGTTAAGAAGGTCTTTGGCGATAAGTCCTTCGGAGACAGCTTGCAGCATCATTAAACTGGAATGCTTACGTTGTGTGGCTCGTTCGGCGACAGTGGCAGCGAGTTCAGCGGGAAGTGTGGGGATTGAGCTCACAATAAGCAAATTGATTTCCTTGTCGTCACTGGAGAAGCCGAGTTCCGCAAGTGCGATTGTCCAGGTTGATGGGGTTTTGGATTTATCTTGGAAGTGAGATTGTAGGTAGTCTGAGAAGCCCTTGGGGTCTTTCTTAATCAGAATGATGCCTGTCATTCGGCGTACGTCTTCGGAAGCTTTTTCATCTTGAAGAATCTTAGCACAGGCATCGACGGCTGTTTTATTACCGCACAGTGCAGAGAGGCAGGCAACCGCTCGGTGTCGTGGATCATCGCTGCTTTGTAAGGCTTCGTCGAATCGCTCTTGAAGCGGTTCGGAAAGTTCTTTCACTTTGTTTGCGTCACAGTTGCCGTCATCGATCAGTTCAGCGATCTGCATCAGGCTCTTGGCTGCCGCGGATGGATTGGCCTTCCAGGTCAGCTTTACTAGCCGCAGTACCGAAGCGACTTTCGCATCGGCATTGGACGCGTGATCATGCGCAACGCTTTCTTTGGGAGGATCGGCCGCGCCGTTGTCTTGCGCGCTGGTTGTTGTTGCCAAAAGACAAACCAACAATAACAGCAGCATGGCAGCAGCGAGATGCGGTGAGGCTTGCATCATGTAATTGTATGTCGCATGAAAGAGCGTTTGACGAGAACCAGAAGATTTGTTTTTCATACGTCAGCGAAGAGGTAGACTTTTTGTTGTGCTTTATTTTTCAGGCTTATCGGTGGCGATGATCTTTTCGGATATTCTCGGAACCAAGGCGGAGAGGGCAGGGGATTTCGTAAGATCCTGTTTCTCCAGAAGTTCCAAGAGTCTTTCGTTATTTTTGGGAATACTCGGATGGAGGTTTTGCCAGACGATGTGAGGAATAAGGATATCGTCTTTGCATACCGCTGCGATTTGAATCAGCATATCGAGGTTATCGACTTCGTCCAGTTTGTTAGAAGCGATGGCAATTTGCAGAAGTACATCGGCAGGCGTTTCTGGCTTGATGAGAGTCGCGATGGTTTGGCGAATTTCTAGTGATACCGATTTTTGGTTTCCCGCCGCGCGCACTCCCCAGGCTACGACTGTGGGATCGGTATGTGTTAAGAGTTTCAAGTGGAATTCAGGTTGAAGGGCTCCTTGTCCCATTAATGACCAAATAGCGTGATAGCGTTGTTTGTTGGGAGTTGCGGGATCGAGAGCGAGGGCTTGCAGTGGTGCAATGCTCTGAGGGTCTTGGCGTTCTGCAAGAAGTCGTTGCGCGGTATCGCGGAAAAAGACATTGGTGTTGTTAAGCATTTCAATGAGCTTGGGAGTGGACTCCTTTTTCAGATCGATCACCGGTACGCGGCCAGGTGGTCCATAGCAGACACGGTAAAGTCGTCCTTTGCCACGATCGATACCTTTAGGATCGCGGTTTGCATCTTGATAGCAGTGATATCGATCGTACCAATCGAGAACATACAAATATCCGTCGGGCCCTACCTTTTGTGAAACAGGCATAAACCAAGCGTCATCGGCAGTGAGAAAATCATCCTCTGGAGTTGCGAAGTACGTTGATCCTTTGCGTTGTAGACGATCGACATTGATGCAGTTGCCGTGAATATTACCCATCATCAGGATATCGCGGTAAGCGGCAGGATAGGCTGTGGAATCAAAATAGACGATTCCGCAATAAGCGGCTTTTTGGTGTTTGTGTTTGACGATGGATTCGATCTTCCAGGTGAAGGGAGGGTAGGGGCCACCTTGTCGGTGATAGTAGCCTGATTCGGTGAGATGCCAGAGGTGATCGATGACGCAAGCGCTAACGAATGCACTTCCCTGGGAGTCGAATGCAACTCCCCAAGGATTGCTAGTTCCTTCACAAAAGAGTTCGAACTTGCGAGTGCGAGGATCGATTCGAAAGAGAGCACAGGTGAATTCGAAAACCTTACCATCCTGTTCCACGCGACTGGGATTAAAGACGCCGTTGAGTCCGTAGAGATAGCCATCGGGCCCCCAGGTAAGACTGTTGGGTAGTTCGTGAGTGTCGATGCGGCCGAAGCCTGTTACAACCACTTCGGATTTGTCGGCTTTGCCATCACCATCGGTGTCTTGCATGAAGAGGATGTCGGGTGCGTTAGCGACCCAAACTCCACCATGGCCTACGGCAATACCTGATGGGATGTTGAGCCCTTCTGCAAAGATGGTGACTTTATCCATCGCTCCGTCGCGATTGGTATCTTCCAGTATCTTGATGCGATCGGTCCCTTTTCCCGCTTCTCGTCGCGGGTACTCGAAGCTTTCGGTTACCCAGACTCGCCCTTGCTCATCGAAGCACATGGCGACTGGGTTAACTAGGTTTGGTTCTGAGGCGACGAGTTGAACCTGAAAGCCCTTGGGAACTTTCATTTTTTTGACGGCCTCTGCGGGCGATAGGGGAGGTCCCGGAGGCTTGGACTGTGCGTGAGGAATGACTTCGTTTGACTTATCTGCTGCTTTTTCGGACTGCTTTTCTTGGGCTTGAAGGGGAATGGCCAGGAGACTTAAGAGCACAACAAAATGATGCAGAGAAATGTATTTCACAAACTGATTCCTTCGGGGCGAGAAGGGCCAAGGGGATTTCGATTGGGGAGAATAGACATTTTCTGGTGTTCTCAAGCTGCTTGCTAGATGGCAGCCTCAAATCCTACGGAATTGGATCACAAAGGAAGGGTTTGTGGTGGTTTTTTAAGAAACGCTTCAGAGTACTAGTCGACAAATCTCGACATGGGGCTCCGCAAGTGCCATAATGAGTGGCAGTATTCCTGGGATTCTAGCAGGACAAAAAGTGCGAAATTCGGCGAGAGACTTTTCTTCTTCTCAATGATTGCGCGATTTAATTTGCCGACGGAATGGGTGCTCTTCGTTCGACTTCTTCATTATCGAGATTCGTCCATGTCACGAAAATTTTTCGCTTTCGGATGGGTGCTTTCTGCTGGTTTGGGATTAGCTGTGATGACCGGCTGTGGATCCGGGGACACTACAGTAGCGCAGGCGACACCGACACCAGCCCCTGGGGCTGCGGCAAGTGCTCCTGCTAATTTGCCCGCACCAACGGCTCCTCCGGAATCCGGTGCTCCTGGATCTTCGGCCGGTGACTCGTCTGGCTCATCGGCGGGAATGTCAGGCTCCTCTGCGGGAGATTCTTCTGGTTCGTCGGCTGGAATGTCCGGTGGCACCCCGATGGATTCGTCGGGTGCAGGCGAAGGTATGGTGAATTCTGGCGGTGCTCCCGGGATGAGCGGTGGGCCGGCTCCTTCCGGTATGAACAGTGGCGGTGGGCCAGCTCCTTCGGGAATGAACAGCGGCGGTGGGCCAGCCCCTTCGGGAATGAACAGCGGCGGTGGGCCAGCCCCTTCGGGTATGAATAGCGGTGGTGCGCCTGGAATGAGCGGCGGACCGGGCATCAGCGGCGCTCCGGGAATGAGCGGTGCAGGGACCAACACTGGTCTGCCAAGTACTGGCACATCGATGACCAATTTAACGAACAACGCGGCTGCCATGGCGAATATGTCGGGTAGCAGCAGTGGTGGTGCAGGATCGGCAGATGTTGGTCTGGGTGAAGCGCCTGGCATGTCAGGTGCCGGTGTGCCTGGGGTTTCTGGGTTTCCAGGTGCTGGATTACCAGGTGGACTTCCCGGTGGAATCCCTGGAGCATCTGCAGCAGTTCCATCTGGACCTGAGAAGCCTGCGGAGGATGCAGCTTATCTGGATAAAGCCAAGTACGCTTTCGCTGTTGGACGCGAGCCTGATGCTTATAAATTCTTGATCGCTCATATGCTGACCAGCGACGAAGATGCAGCTGTTTATCTTGACGAAGTGAAGTGGGTCAAGGATTTGGCAAACCCAGCATCCGGGGTTCTTTTCGCTGTTGGTTTGGATCTCAAAGCACCATCGGGAATAAGTGATTACAAACCGGTTGGTTCCGAACAAGCAAATCAAGGAGGTGGCGGTTTTGGAGGTGGATCTGATATGCCGATGGCTGGTGGACCCGGTATGGCATCTGGTGGCGTCGGAGGTGGCGGGGCTCCCAAGAAAGATGATCCTGCACTTTTCGAAAAAGCAACTGGTGAATTCGGTCGAGCCTTGGTTCGTATGTTCGAAGAACGTTTCCGCGAAGGAAAATTTGGCACAACATTCGTCGATGTAGAAAACGCGGCTGGTTCGATTGACAATCCTTTGGTCGATCCAGGTCAAGCGATGGCAGCAGGGGGCGGCATGGGCGGAGGTGCTTCGTCAGGGGCAGGACCAACTCCAGGTATGCTTGGTGGCGGAGGTATGGTGCCGGGAATGTTGGGTGGAGCAGGTGGGGCAGGGGGTGCTCGTGCGGCCAAAAAAGTTCCATCGATTGGTAGCCGCATGACTCCGGGACTTAGCTACATTGGTACCGGTTCGGCGGGCGAATTGAAGAGTCGCGCAACAAAAGATGGTTTCGAATGCTTGTTTGTTTTTGATGTCCAAGTGGAACAGAACAAACGCACCGGTAAGACGATCAATGACGCTCGCGTTCAACTGATCAATCTGAAAACGGGCAAGTCGGTAGCGACGAGCAAACGCTTGAACAACATCGAAGTACAGAAGAAGAAAGAAGAAGGAGAAAGTGATGGAATCGAAGCTGCTCTGCAGGGCACGTTCAGCAAGATCGATGAACTTATGATTCTTTCTGATTTGCCAGCGTTGAAACCAGAAAACGTGCAAAAGCGTATCAGTGATTTAGCGAACAGCAAAACCATTCCCACTCTACGCGCTCTAGGGGAAGTACGATTGTTCCACCACCTCAAACTTATCAACGACGATGAAAAGACAGCCGCTTACGAGCTGCTGTTAGAAGGTGCCGATGGTACAACTCTTTCATCTGGCGAGTTGGAAGATCGTCGGAAGATTATGGATAAAATGTTGCCCAAACAATAGTCATTGATTTTTTGACTGATGCAAGGTACCGCTGCAAAGCTTTAAGCGTTGCAGCGGTTTCTTTTTTAGGAGCTGCTGATGCCAGCAAGTATTGATTCGTTATTGGCAACCGGAACTCGATTGTATCTAGATTCTATCGATCCCCAACTGGTTCGGGAAAACATTTCTTGGGGTGCCACAGGAGCCACATCGAATCCCATTATCATCAGCAACCTGATCAAGACGGGACGTTTTGATGAGCCGCTCGTTTCAGCGATCCAGGAAGGTTTGTCCGATGATGATATTGCATGGAA
>JBEGUT010000171.1:0-7503 GCA_041178745.1 Planctomycetota bacterium
TTTGACATCCGGTGGCAAAGTTTTTTCAATGCGTGCTAGCCTCTCCTGAATTGCATCAGAAATAGCAATGGTATTAGTGCCAGATTGTTTCTGAACAAACAAACTAACAGCATTGTTACCATCGAGTCGGCTCAGTCCGCGCGGCTCTTCAATCGAATCCTCCGCTCTCCCGATATCGCGTATGCGAATCGAATAACCTTTGCGATTAGCTACGATCAATTCGTTGAATTTCTCAGATGTCGACACGCGTCCCAGAGTTCTCAATACCATTTCGCGTTGGCCTTGATCGACAATCCCTCCTGGAACTTCGATATTCTGGTTGACGAGTGCTTGCCGTACCTCTTCGATCGATACTCCATAGGCTCGCAATCGATCGGTATCAACAACAATATTGATCGCGCGACTTCGACCGCCGGTGAGAAAAACATTACCAACCCCAGGCACCGTTTGCAGTTGTTCTTGGATTTGATGCTTGGCAATTTCCGTGATTTCTCGAACATCGCGATTGCCGGAGATCCCCAAGGTGATGATCGGCGCAGCATCCAAATCGAACTTATTGACCAGCGGCGTCTCGATCCCATCAGGTAACTGACGAAGAATCGAAGAGATCTTATCGCGAGCCTCTTGGGCTCCGACGTCACCGTTCTTCTCGAGCACAAAGCGAACGACCAAAGTCGTACTTCCTTCGCGGGTAATCGATCGCAACTCATCGATTCCAGAAATCGTGTTGATCGCCTCTTCCAGCGGCTTGGTCACCGAAGACTCCATCTCTTCAGCGCTTGCACCAGGCAGAGCTGCGGAGATCGAGATTACAGGAAAGTCGACTTTGGGAAACAAATCGACTCCCAACTCGAAATAGGAAACGATTCCAAGCACAACAGGAATCGCCACTAGCACCCAAGTAAAGACCGGGCGACGAATACAAATGTCCGAAATACTCATGAGCCCGCCTCAAGTTGACCACTTGCCGGCTTCGCTACGACAGGTTCTGCGGGAGAATTCGCCGCGTTTCTTTCTTTATCCGCAGAATTGTTAGCTGCTTTCTGCCGAATGACCACTGCGACTCCCTCGGACAGCAATCGTTGACCGCTGGTCGCCACGACGGCATCAGGCTTCAATTGCGGCGAGGCAATTTCTACCCACTGACTTGTGCGATCACCGAGGATCACTTGAATCTCTTTCGCAATTCCGTTTTCAATCACAAAAAGCTTATGAATTCCCGCAAAGGAATAGAGCGCATCGAGTGGCACCGTGATCGCTTGCTGAGTTTCCCCCAGAATAATTTTCCCTCTCGCAAACCCACCGGGCTTCAGCTTCCCTTCTCGATTAGAGATTTCTACTTCGACTAGTAACGACCGCGTCTGAGGATCCACAGTGGGACTGACTCGCATCACCTTGCCGCCTGCCGTCGCCGTCGCGCCGGTTGTAAATACCTCAACAGCTTGCCCCACCTTGATCCCGTTACCAGAAGCCTCAGGTACCGAAAGTTTCAGCTTGAGCGTTTTACCCAACACCAGTTTAAAAACTTCGGTTCCTGGTCTTAGCCGTGAACCTTCGGAAACCAATCTTTCCGAAATGGTGTAGCTTTGATCGGAAGCACTATCCAGCAGTTTTGGTATAGGGACGACGACCTTGCAGTCTTTCACCCGTTGCATTGCGACCTGCAGATCGGCTTGCTTGAGTCGCGCATTGGCAACTGCATGTCTGGCTACCAACTTCTGGTTGCTCCACTCCGCTTCAGAAACTCGCTCGTCCGACTCAGCCTGCTCGAACTCCTCTTCGGTAATTGTTTTGGAATCTTTCAATGGCTTAAGTCTTGATAGTCGCGATTTGGCGAGTTCGTATCTCAAACGGGCCGATGCGACCAAAGGCAACTCGTCGATATCTTCGTTCTCTTCAGGTACTTTCTTAAAACCCCATTTCGCTAATTCGGTCTGCAAGCTTCGCTCTGCTTGCTCTAGTGCCAACATCGAATCGGTAGAATCCAACTCAAGCAATACTTCACCCGGTAGAACCACACTGCCGACATCGTGAGATACGCGTTCAACTTGTCCATCCAGCTTGGAACTGATCGAGATTTCCTCAAAACCATGGAGGTTTCCCACCGCTTCAACCGAACGCTGCAAGCTCATGAGATGAACCGGTTCAGCCGTAACCACGATTCCCTCTGGTGAGGCCTCCCCCTGATTCGTTAATTCAATTCGATGCGACCGATCCTCCCGCATTTTCGAAAACCACCAGCCACTTCCGAAAGTCGCAGCAAGGATCGCGACTGCGCCGAGACGATAGAACCAACGGCTCGCGTAGGAACCAGAACGGGACGTCTCACCCAACCCGGAAAAGGAGACTGACTTTTGACTGCTGGTGCCTGCAGGCTGGTAACCCAACCGAGTAGTTTCTTCGGAGGGTGTGACAACGCCGTTTTTCACTTGCGATCCCTGATTTTCTATACACCTGGCCGACTGCTCGAAAGCGCTAAGTCGAGCAGGTCAAAATGCTTAACGCTTGCAGACGCGCTTGGCTTTGACCAAGCCCTTTCTGTCGTTCTTTTCATTGTCCACTACCTAACCCCGCAAGTCGACGCTAATTCAGGACTTCAAGGGACCATATCCGAACAAAAACACCCCCCTAGAGGGATTGGCCACTAAAAAACTGCTTTTCGGAAATAGCCACGGCAGCAGGCCGCCGGTGAAGTCAGACCATGCGACCGTCACCATAAGATAGAGCGATCATCACAATCGCTACGAACGAAAAAAACGCTATCTCTTCCCGACTGCTAACCGAATTCGATTCGATCAAAAGCATTGGGGTGGGGGAATTTTATGCTACTTACATATGGTTTCGTTTCTACAGACCCGGAAGGGTAGTCGTTTAGGTTGCGAGTCTCGATGGGGCTAATCCCCTTAGAGATCGATTTTTTGCAAGGTTCCTCAGATGGTAACCATCGTTGGCTTTTTGATTGTAGTAGGCTCGGTGCTTGGCGGCTTTATGATGGCCGGTGGGCATGTCGGCGCGTTGATTCATCCTTCCGAAATCATAACGATCGGTGGAGCCGCTTTGGGCGCGTTGGTCGTTATGTCACCTTTGTCCGTTCTAAAGAACTTAGTCAAAGGGATTATCAGTACCTTTACCGGGGACAAATATGGCAAGCAAGCGTACGCGGAGCTCTTTAGTCTGCTCTACGAGATATTCCGGAAGGCGAGGAAAGATGGTTTGCTCGCCATGGAAATTCATTTATCCAATCCACATGAGAGCGCGATCTTTCAACGTTATCCTCGCATCGTTAAGAATCATCATGTCACCGACTTTATCAAAGGTGCTTTAGGACCATTTATCGACGGTAGCGTTACCCCAGGACAATTGCGTGGATTGCTCGATGTAGAAATTCATGCGGTTGAAGAAGAGCACCATGCTCCAACGGGTGTGCTTTCCAAAACGGCTGACGCGTTACCAGGTTTCGGTATCGTGGCGGCGGTTCTTGGTATCGTGATCACGATGGAACACATCAACGGACCGGTGGAAGAAATCGGTCACAAGGTGGGGGCTGCATTGGTCGGTACGTTTCTTGGGATTTTGATGTCTTACGGTTTCATCGCTCCGCTAGTTGGAAAACTGGAAATGATGGGAGTAGCCGAAAGTTGTTTTTTCCGAACGATCGCTGCGGCAGTATTGGCCTTCGTTGAAAGCATGCCTCCGAAGTTTGCGATCGAAGTCGCTCGCCGTGGTATTCCATCAGATGTTCGTCCTTCGGACATCGAGATGGAAAAGATGTTTAAAGAAGCTGAGCAACACAACGAATAATTTTGTTTTAAAATTCGACTCTCTCGATGCATCGAATGGATCGCAACCATTCATCGCATCGCAGATCTTTCGAGAACCTTTAGATATTTTTTCGCTTCTATTTCGAAGTGCACCCCGCGGCGTGAACTGAAACGTCGCATCATAATAAAAGGTTGAATCAATATGGCAGGTAAAGGAGGTGGTGCATGGAAAGTTGCTTATGCCGACTTCGTTACAGCGATGATGGCTTTCTTTATGGTGATGTGGCTCACGTCGCAAAAGCCTGAACTGAAAGAAGCTGTGGCGGAATATTTCAAAGATCCCGCCGCGTATCGCAAACCAGGAACCGGCAAGCACCGTCCCCCTTCGTTTGAGTCGTTGCGAGCCAACCATCGTGGGCCGGACCGATATCCGGGTAGCGATAAACCATCTATGGATTCAGCCGTTGGTGAAACCACGATTTCGAATCGCGCTTCAGCGGTGGCTATTTCGTCGGTGAGCAACCGTACCAGCATTGGTATCTCCGTCTATTTTGAAAATAGCGATCACATGCTTTCCGATGAAGCGAAAGAGGATTTAGATAAGCTACTCAAAGTCATCGATGGTCTGCCGAACAAAATCGAGATCCGCGGTCACGTCGCTCCTGACCTTCGAAAGACAACCAAGATCAGCGCTGACAGCTGGGAACTGTGTTATCAGCGCAGCCTCGCGGTTCTTGATTACTTGACCGAACACGGACTAACGCAGGAACGCATTCGTATCAGCCAAGCGGGTTCGTTTGAACCAGCCGTTGTGGAGGGTGCTCAAAAAGATCCAGCCTTACACTCGCGCGTCGAAATTTTTGTTCTCAACGAATCGACCGATGTCTTCAAAAAGAAAGAACTGCAGAGTTCGCAGTTGGATGACGACGCTGGCGCTGAGGAAGGTGGCGCGGCTGAAGGTCATGGCGCCGCCGGAGGACATGGCGCCGGAGGAAGCAGTGGAGGGGGTGGAGGACATGGAGCGCCAGCGGGTCACGGCGGCGGTGGTGGTCACTAGGCTGATCGAAGCCAAATTCCGTCGGAAGGAACGCATCACCGGAGAGATTCGTAGAAGCGGGTGAAGCGAGATAGAAATTAGCAACCGAATAAGAAAGTGGTCAGGGCCGGGATCGAACCGGCGACACATGGATTTTCAGTCCATTGCTCTACCTACTGAGCTACCTGACCTTCTAGGTTGCTTAAGTTTTCTAACGTCGACTTTGCAGCTGGATCAGCCAATTTGCCGCGAAACATTAAGTTGCTCATGGAGCAAAATCGAGGGTTGCGACTTATTTCTGGCTCATCCGAAGACGCGGCAATCAGCCCAGAGGCCAATCGCGACACGTTTCGACATCAGTGGGATTGTCATTTCTCAGGCCCGATCTGTCAATCGGACGGCAACATTGATTTGTAACCCTGCCCGTAATTCGTTACGCTAGAAGTAGAAGTAAGGGTTTTAGGGTTATATTTTCTTGCGATTACCCCACGGATTGGGAAAAATCGAGGTCAATTCCCCTGCGATGCGTCTTTTCCTTAATTCCACCCTTCGAAATCTTCGACTTTTATTGTTTTCTCTGTGGATTTGCTGAGCCAACACGTATGCATGACCGTCTTGTCGCTTTTGCTCGAATCTCCCTAGCAATTCCAGCCCAGGTATCTGGGTGGCTATTGGTGGTCTTTCTCACAAGCTTTTTTCATGCTTCAAGCCTTATCGCTCAGTATTCTCCTGAGCACCCCACGGTCGTTCAGATGGTTGAACGGGGAGTGAGCTATCTGGAAAGAACAGAAGCGATCGCCAGCGGCGAGTTCAAAGATGGGGGAGCGATTATTGTCGGTTACACGGTTTACAAGGTTCGAGGCGATGACCAGCATCCGCTGGTTAAAAAGGGAATAGAAACCGCTTTGCATACGGCGAGCATTTTGGGAACACAGGCCCAAGCAAACGAGCACAAGATTACGTACGTTGCTTGTGTTTCTGCACTTTTGCTCTGCGATGTCGACCCAGAAAAATATCGGGATCAAATAACAAGGATTCGCGATTGGCTGGTAGCCGTTCAAAAGCCGCATGGAGGATTCAGCTATCTTTCGACCGCAGCTGGCGATACTTCGCAGGTTCAGTATGCGATGCTGGCGATGTGGGCGATGAATGAAGCGGGGGTTACTGCGCCAGTGGATACAGTAGAGAGAGCATTAGGGTGGCTTCGCCGATTCCAAAATCAAGATGGTGGTTGGGGATATCAGCCTTCGGAGATGCAAGCTTTCACAACCACAAAGAGTTTAGCGACAGCCGGTTTAGGTGCGCTGATGATCGGCGGTGACACCTTGCGACTGTATGGACAACGCCAAAAGAAACGCGTCGACGATTTAGTTCCTAGCGCTTTAAAACTGGTCGTAGAAAAGAAGAAAGAGCAGGGGCCTCAAGGAGTCACACTCTCGAAAGATGACCTGCAACCGACCATCGATCGAGGTGTGGTATGGCAGAATGGCAATCCAGCGACCCCCAGCCTGCAAAATCGAGACTGGTATACGTACTGGCGATATTCGCAGGAACGTTACGAGAGCTTCTTGGAAATCATACGTAACAAACAGGAAAAAAGCCCAGGTTGGTACAACCAAGGCGTTGAAGAATTGCGCAAATTGCAGGACGAAGCTGGGGCATGGGGAAATAAACATTACGATCATGCACCCAATCAAGTTGCCACCAGTTTTGCAGTGCTCTTCTTGATTCGCAGTACCCAAAAGGCGATTGGCGAATTGAGCGAAGGAATGCTCTTCGGTGGCTATGGTCTTCCTAAAGATACCTCATCGATGCGTCAAGTTGGCGATAAGGTGGTCGGCAATTCCAGCGCTTCTTCGATTGATGATCTTCTTAAGATGATGGAAGAAGACGATCCGAAGGCGAGCAGCGAAGAGAATTTATTAGACAACCTTCGTTTAGCACCCGACCCCAAGACTCGTCGTGCTCAGCTAGCTCGACTCTCTCGAATCTTGTCAAGCAATGATGTGCTCAACAGTGAAAACTATCTCAAGCGTCGTGTCGCAGCGCGGTTGCTTTCGCAGGCTGATGATCTCGATTTCGTGCCGGCAATGATTTACGCCCTCGGAGATCCAGATCGTATCGTCTCGAAGTTTGCGGACGACGGCTTGCGACTGGTAAGCCGACGGCTCGACAACATACTTCCCGAAGATGCTTCGGAAGGACAAAAGAAAGCAGCGATTGAGGAATGGAAAAAATGGTACCTTTCACTGCGGCCCGACTATATTTTTCTTGAACCTTGAGTGAGTCGCAATCAGCTACCGATGAAGGATTGCCCCAAAAGTGCTACCGAAAGAGCGTAGCACCGATCAAATCCAATCTCTTTCGCCCTAGTTGATATAGACCACTCAGCAGATCACACTTCACACATCTCCAAATCTTGTCACCTTAGACTCCGAAGAAACCTTAGCGATGTCGACAGCCTTAGCACCGCGAAAAAAGCCACAACTCGGAGATAGCCTGCGCACCTCGGTGGTGGATAAAGTCGCCGGTTGGTTGATGGCATTTGTAATTTTGATCGGTATCGGAGTATTTGCCCTACTGATCATCTTTCTGAGCCGAACGCTTACTTGGCAAGGTGGTTCGGTTGAAGTTGTGCCGGTAGAGAATGTCGCTGGCCGAGGAGACCACGCGGAAGGCTTCGCTCGAGACCTGGAACCGCCGGGT
>JBEGUT010000172.1:0-7490 GCA_041178745.1 Planctomycetota bacterium
GAGCACTTCGATCAATTCATCTAAGTTTTCTGAGGTCGCTTCGATTGCCGCAAGAGCTTTAGCAGCTGCTTCACGATCTCCCACCGGCCTCATGTACATCCACCCCTCGCGAATCCTCCCATCACCGAGCAATAATAATCCTACCGTGCGGCATGCATCAATGAGCGAACGCTCCAATCGATCGGTAACCAGTGCACCGAGCGACTCTTCGGGACCGGGCGTGATTGCAGGCAACCCCAGTTCCAATCGAGCCTTCATCTTCAGTGCCTCAAAGAGTTCGTGATAAGCACCTTGGTGGCGAAAAAATTCCACTATTTGAGTGGCGGTTGCCACAGACCCAGCGGCATTAAGTTGGGTTGGCAGAGAGTCGAAAAAGGTATCAACCGTTGTCATGATATGAAAATCCTAAACGCGCTGAGGCGATAAATAATTCCCGTAGTTGGAAGGTCAGGCTTTAGCCGGGGTATGGAACAACTTGCTCCCACTCAGTTCTAGCCTTCCGAAGATTTTTCGTGTACACGTAAAACCGCCGACAAGGTACGACTATTTTCCCGTTATTGTGATGTTCGATGGTTCTAGAAAGAATTCCCGCCCGAGGTAACCACGCTGCTTGAATCCCAGGTTAAGCGACCGTCTCTAGCATGGGATATAGCATACCAGCGCTGTACAATTCGAGATACTCCACCGTCTTCCCTCCACCGCAAAACGGTTACTTACCGGTAGATAAAGAGGCCGCAATGTTTCGCTACGCTATATGCAATGAATTATTTCACGATCGATCTCTTGAACAAGGAGTTCGCGAGGCCGCAGCTCTCGGATATAAGGGTCTCGAGATTGCCCCTTTTACATTGGCTCCGACCGATGCCCCCTACGCCAACAAAATCTCGCCCGAAATGCGGCGATCGGTTCGTCGTATTGCCGAAGATGCTGGCGTCGAAATCATTGGGTTGCATTGGTTGCTGGCGAAAACCACGGGCTTCCATCTCACCACGCGTGATTCCGCCGTCCGACATCGAACCGCCGATTACCTTGCAGAACTAACTCAATTATGCTCCGACCTCGGTGGCTCACTGATGGTTCTCGGCTCTCCGTTGCAACGAAATTTCGGCGGAGATATGACCCATGATGAAGCGTTAGATAATGCCGCTGATGTACTTAAGCGTCTTGCGCCCGCCTTGGACAAACACCAAATCTTTGTCGCCGTTGAGCCCCTGGGGCCGGGGGAAGGGAATTTCCTCAACCATGCCAGTCAAGCCAGAACCCTCATCGAACAAGTCGGGTCGCCGTGGGTTCGGTTGCACCTGGACGTCAAAGCGATGTCCACCGAAGGAAAACCTATTCCCGAAGTCATTCGGGAAAATCGTGATTTGCTAGCCCATTTTCATGCCAATGATCCCAATTTACTTGGGCCTGGCATGGGCGATGTTCGTTTTGAACCGATTTTCCAGGCTTTGCGCGATATTTCCTACCCCGGATGGGTCTCCGTCGAGGTTTTTGACTATAAGCCTGGAGTCGAAAATATATTGCAACAAAGCATGCAAACCATGAAGCGAGCGGAACTCGCATGTTCCCCGTAGCCGCTCTGGCATATACTCAGGACGCTGAATCCGGTTCAGGCAGAAGTTTCCCACCGCAACAGACCGTTAGATTTAATAACAGTTTGGCGGCGATGATGTCGAAAGGAAGAGTTCGTGAGTTCCGCGTCGAAAGTCGCTACAAAAACGTCTGAGAAACCAACCGAGACGACGACAGCTCAAGGTTGGCGAGAGATGGTGGAATCGTTCATCGTCGCACTCGTTCTTGCCTTTATGTTCAAAGCATTCGTGGCAGAAGTCTTCGTTATTCCTACGGGCTCGATGGCTCCTACCTTGATGGGTGCACACAAAGACGTTTCCTGTCCAGAATGCGGATTCGGTTATCAGGCAGGAGCAAGCCTGGAGTATGACGAAAAGACCGGCATGCTGACGGATGCTGTCGTGATAGGAACACTCTGTCCGCTGTGTCGCTCTCAAAACAATTTAGATCTACGCAATAAGCCCAACGATTGGACGTTTAATGGGGACCGCATCGTCGTTGGGAAATTCAACTATCTCATGGCAGACCCAGAACGCTGGGATGTGATCGTCTTCAAGTTTCCGCAAGATGCACGCGTCAATTTCATTAAACGACTCATCGGCAAACCCAACGAAGAATTGCTGATTCAGCATGGGGATGTCTATGTCAAGCCGCTGGGGAGTGGAGCGGAGACACCGTTCCAAATCTTGCGCAAACCTGCGGACAAAGTCGAAACCTTATTGCAGCCGGTTTTTGATTCTAAGTTTGTACCGAAAGACTTAATCCGAGCGGGCTGGCCGTCCAGCATGCTTCCTTGGCCGGCAAATTCCAACTCGACTTGGAAAGTGACTTTTGATGAAAACAACTTCCTGGCAGAAGCTGATGCGCAAGGCACCCAGGAGCCTGTATGGTTACGTTACTTTCATCGTTTCGCTGATCCGCAGGAATGGCGAGCTTTGCGAAGCGATTCAAAGTCTGATTTCAAATTGCAAGTCGATCCCTACACCAGCACCCTGATTACCGACTTCTGTTGCTACAACGCAATGCTGCACACCGGCCGTCACGAAGTTTATCGAGATGGGGGAACCAAACTTCTCAACAGCTACCGAGGTGGCGTTTATCCGGACGAGTTCCTTGCTCCTGGCACCGGCTTAGGACTGGGAGGTAGCGATATCGAAAGCGAGGATGGAAACCATTGGGTAAGCGATTTAGCATGCGAACTCGACATTGAATTGGAAATGTCTGCGGAAGGAAAACTGCTGTTCGATTTGGTGGAAAGCGGAGTGCACTATCGATGCCAGATCGACACTTCCGACGGTACTGCGAAGTGGACTGTGCTACAGGGCTCCAACGAAATCAATGCATGGGAAACAGCTACTACCTCTGGTTCCAGCAGCGATAAGATCGCGACTCCTGTCGCCTCCACGGCAATTCGTAGCAAGGGAAGCTATCGAGTTAAGTTCGCCAATGTCGACAACCAGATGTTGTTATGGATCAACGGTAGCCTCATTCCGTTCCAAAATTCTACCGCCTTCGATCCTTCGCGATACTTATCAGCCCAGGAGCAACGTCCGCACTGGAGCGAGACCGATCCGCTCGATGCAGCTCCGATTGGCTTTGCGGTATTGAATGGCAAAGCAAAAGTAAAGCGAGCGCAGGTTTGGCGAGATGTCTACTATATCGCCCTTCCACAAAACCGACCTTACCCATACACCGATTATCCCTGGGATCGTTTTTCGCTGCTTCCTTCCGTAACCGACCCAGCGATGAGGAAAGAGTTCGACGAGGAATTACGTCGCGGAACGTCGCGCGAAACCGAAGTATTGAAAGGGGTATTGCGATGGGTTTACTCGACTCCACAAAGTTGGGACAAAACAAGGCTTTTTGATTTGCGAAGAATCAGAAATTTCAAGCTTGAAGACGATCAGTTCTTCCCGATGGGAGATAATTCGGCAGCTAGTGCGGATGCTCGAAGCTGGACGCGTCACTACGTTTCTCGAGAGTTATTGATTGGTAAAGCCTTGGTTTTGTTGTGGCCCCATCCATGGAATCGGCCAGTACCTCTACTTCCCAACTTTAGACGCATGGGCCTGATTCGCTAACGTGCGGAATCGTACTGAGCGGGAAACTAAAAAGTGGTGAGCCGGTCACAAGAACAGTTTATGTATCGCGATCTACAACAGCTTAGGAAATTAGAGATTACAAGTTTCGCGAAGGGCTGAAATAGCTCGAATCACCCCATAGAATTTTGTTTTTATTACCCCTGTATCGGGAGTCAGCACATGGATGTGCTAGAAGTTAAATCGCTCGAAAAAACCTACGGGCGTCGCAAAGTAGTTGACGGAGTAAGCCTGCGAGTTGGACCAGGTGAAATCGTGGGTCTTTTAGGCCCTAACGGGGCAGGTAAATCGACCAGTTTCCGAATGACATGCGGTATGGTGATTCCTGACAGAGGGACAGTTTATCTAAGCGGTCAGGAAGTTACTCAGTGGCCGATGTATCGCCGAGCTCGCGATGGCAAGATGGGATACTTGGCTCAAGAAGCCAGCGTTTTTCGTAAACTGACGGTCGAACAGAATATCCTTAGCATGCTTGAATTGCTCGGCGTGGATCGAAAGACGCGAAAAAAACGCTGCCAGGAACTTCTTGAGCAATTCGACATTACGCATATTCGCAAATCCAGAGCTGGAAAATTATCGGGTGGCGAGAGACGACGCTTGGAAATCGCTCGCTGCCTAGTTTCCAATCCAGAAATCATTATGCTCGATGAGCCGTATGCGGGTATCGACCCAGTTACCGTACAAAGT
This sequence comes from Planctomycetota bacterium, assembly GCA_041178745.1. GTDB lineage: Bacteria > Planctomycetota > Planctomycetia > Pirellulales > Pirellulaceae > JAFLCP01. Next base: position 4,362 of record JBEGUT010000172.1, read on the forward strand.
ATTCGCGGCACCATTATGAAATTACGCGATGCCGGTATCGCAATTTTGATAACCGACCATGCTGCGATGGAAATTCTGAGAACCGTAGATCGCTGTTATGTGATCAACAAGGGTAAAGTTTTGTGCGAGGGAACACCTGAGGAAATCAAACGACACCCCAAAGTACAGAGCGAATACCTTGGAGATGTCGAGGAAACGGTTACCGCGAACCCAACAGGTCATCGATTTTCGGCCCCGCACTGGCTCAAAGGATCTTCCAGCGGCACCGTGGGAACGAAAAGTACACTGCGTCGACGCACCGACGTCTGACAACTTCGTAATGGCTTTATCGAACGTTGTTGCCTAATACCCCCAAGCTAGCTTACCCGTTGGGCAAAGCGTGGAGTGGATGCAGCGATGCAGAGAGGAAATTATTTTCGACGGATACTGCATGCAACCGTTACAATGTGCGATGGTACGCTTTCTTTTTCCAACTGCCCTAACCAAAGCTTTTAAGGTGCGATGGTCGTTCTTCGTTTCTTTTCATCTCTACAGTCATCGATAAAGTCAGCAAGCGTGAAGCGACTGGGAGGGCACCGTCTCGCATTCACCGAGGTAATATGTGCCGTGAAACGCTGGACGACGTTCGGAAAGTCTCAGCAACCCAAAGCGACTAAAAGGCGAGTTTGCTGGGAAAAACTGGAAGATCGGCGCCTGCTGGCAACCAGCGAGGGTGAGGTGTTTTCGTTTCAGAGAACCATCGACACATCGGGATTGCTGGGAACTCTCAGCGGTACGATTCAATGGAAGGATGGAACGCAGTCGGCAGCAGTGATCAGCAATGCTCCCAGCGCCGGCCCGCTGCGGATTCGCTTCGATTACTCACTGGACACGAGCGGATTCTTCTCCAGTCAAACGCGCCGTGATATTTTGCAGGCGGCAGGAGATGCGATTATTCAAAAATTTTCTGACTCTCTCTTGGCGATTGCTCCAGGGGGCGTAAATCAGTGGTCCGCATCGTTCCAGAATCCATCTACTGGACAAATGCAAAATATACAAAATTTAAATATAGCGCAAAATGAACTGGTTATTTATGCAGGTGCGCGATCACTACCCTCAGGCACACTGGCCTTGGCAGCCTCAGGAGGCTATTCCGCCAGTGGGACACAAAGCTTTCTCAATACGGTCATAGGTCGTGGCCAAGCCGGTGCGCTGACTAGCCCAGCAACCGACTATGGTCCCTGGGGTGGATCGATTGCATTTAGCTCTTCGAATACCTGGCATTTCGGCGCGACCACCGAGGGACTCGATTCCACAGAAACAGATTTTCTGAGCGCCGCGACGCACGAACTGGCTCATCTATTGGGATTTGGAACCGCAGCCAGTTGGAATCGTTACGTAAGTGGATCGCAGTTCACAGGCCCCAATTCGGTTGCTAACTACGATCCAGGTGGAAATATACCCTTGGACTCCGGAAGAGCTCACTGGGTCGATGGTACGCAGGACGATGGTCGAGAAACACTTATGGATCCAACGACAGCGAGAGGAACACGCAAACCACTTACCAGACTAGACCTCGCAGGCCTCCAAGATATCGGCTGGGTCGTAATCAACCCCGTGGTTACCATCAGCGGTTCGCACACATACCCCGACAATGGAAACTTCTCGATCGATGTATCCGTGCAAGGTAGTCGCTTTGGTTCTACCTCGTTGACCCAAACCGCTGCCATCGACAACGCCGCCCCCATCCTTCAAACCATTTCTAACAAAACCGCCGTTGCAGGATCCATCCTTTCACTCGCAAAATTGGGACAATTCACAGACCTTGGATTCGACAATTCCGCAGCGACTCCTGCGACGCAAGAGCGATTCACCTTCCAGGTAGACTGGGGTGACGGCACGACACCACAAACTGGTTCGGCCACGATCCAAACGATGGGTAGCGTTGGAACACCCACCTCAGGATTTTTCGACGCTGCTCACACCTACATTAACCCAGGCACCTATACAGCGAAGGCTCGAGTTACCGACGATGACGGCGGTTTCACGGAACGAACTTTTACAGTGAATGTTCAAGTTCCGCCTCGTCTTGAGTTAGTGCTTTCCAAAAACTCTTTCGCGGAAAATTCGGGAGCAGCCACAGCTTCCCTGACGATTCGACGCGTTGGCGGTGATGGTGCCGCACTTGCTGTTCAGTTGGTATCGACCGACACCAGTGAAGCCCAAGTTCCCGCTACAGTAACAATTGTCGCCGGTTCGAACGAAACAACCGTTGGCGTGACAGCCATCGATGACATATTGCTCGATGGACCACAGAACCTGTCGATCCATTCCGAAGCAATCGGATATTCGTCGGCAACTGTAAACCTCACCGTTACCGATTTTGAAACTTTATCTGGTACCTTAAGTAACTCCAGTATTGCGGAAAATTCGGGGGAAGGTGTCGTTACGTGGCGGATTTTTCGCAGCAACTCCGATAACGCTTCTCCGCTAACCGTTCTGCTTGCCTCGTCGGATCCTTCTGAAATCACGATTCCTGCCTCCGCTGTTATCCCCGGTGGTCAGGATTCTGTCTTGGTGGGCGTCAACGTCGTTGACGATGCACTGCTCGACGGAACCATTTCAGTCCAGTTGACCGTCTCTGCGGCAGGCTACCAAAACGGTTCCAACAGTATGAACGTACTCGATCACGAATCCATCACCGTGAGCCTTGATAGAACCGAATTGGCGGAGGGTGGAACGGCAACCACTGGCAATGTAATCTTGAGCTTCCCAGCTCCTACGGGAGGTTTCACCGCATTGCTTTCAACAACTCCGGCAAACCAAGCCAGCTTTCCTGCCCAGGTTGCTTTCCTGGCCGGTCAGTCCCGTGCCAGTTTTCCTTTTTCAGTCTTGGATGACTATGCCGTCGAGGGGACTCAGAACCTGAAACTCTTTGTAAGCGGTCTTGGAGCGATTGGCTCGGTGGTGGATTTGGTTATCACCGATAACGACTTTCCCCTCTGGCAGAATCCTGCGAACCCATTCGATTGCGATGCCAACCAGGTTTTAAATGCAATCGATGCATTGTTGATTATCAATCGCCTCAACCGGACCGGCTCAAGCTACCTGATCCCCGGCATTGATCCTGAAGCCCCTCCCTACCTCGAT
>JBEGUT010000173.1:0-7483 GCA_041178745.1 Planctomycetota bacterium
GATAACGAAGTTCGCTGGCATATTCAACTTCAACAGGAATACGAGCTAATTCTTCGATAAGATATTCACCCACCAAAGCAGAATGCCAGCTCGTTCCGCAACCGGTGAGAATGATTCGGTTGGTAGAACGCAATTGCTGAGTCGTCAGATTTAGTCCGCCGAACTTCGCGGTCGCGTTTTCACGATCCAGCCGTCCTCGCATCGCATTGGTAAGCGACTCAGGTTGTTCGAAGATTTCTTTCTGCATGAAATGTTTGTAACCATGCATTGCGACGTCAGCGTTTTCACCTTCAAGGATCTGCACATCAGGGCGCACTCGACCTTGATCGCGATGCAGAACCTGCAGAGCATCGGGAGTCAGAACGGCGATCTGGTGATCGGCCAAAAAGATTATGCGGTCGGTATATCCGACAAGTGGTGAAGTATCGCTGGCCAGGAAGTGTTCACCTCGACCGATACCTAGCACCAACGGACTTCCGCAGCGAGCGGCAATTAGCAAGTCCGGACGATCTCGGAACATCACAGCAAGACCATAAGTGCCTCGCAAGTGAGAAAGTGTGCTGCGCACCGCTTCGACGTAGCGCTGGTTGGAATCTTGGCCTGCAACAACGGGCATTTTTTTAAGATGATCGGCAATCAGGTGCGCAATCACCTCGCTGTCAGTAGCAGATGCAAAATGATAACCTGCATCGATCAATCTTTCCTTCAAGGTTTCATAATTTTCGATCACGCCGTTGTGAGCTATGACGACTTGACCGATTCCGCCGAGATGAGGATGGGCGTTTTCTTCAGTGGCTGGGCCATGGGTTGCCCAGCGAGTGTGTCCGATACCCGACAAACCTCGATGGGGATTGCGGCGTGTGGCTTCGCTCAGGCGTTCGATGCGTCCTACGGCTCGCGAGATGTGGATGGGTTGTCCAGATGAAAGCGTAGCGATTCCCGCGCTGTCATAGCCTCGGTATTCTAAGCGTTGTAGGCCAGTCAGCAAAAATGGAGAGGCTTCTACGTTTCCCACATATCCGACAATACCGCACATCGACTCGAACTCCACAATAATTAGCTGGAAAAGAGTATCCAACGTAAAAGGCTATGTCATGAAAGAGTGGGAGTTGGCGACGATCCCCACGAAGTCAAAAGCCTCGCGATATTTCTGTAACAGTTGTATCGAAATTGACAGTTGTCGCGAAATTACTGGTAGCTGAGTTGGATCTGAGTGTCGTTAGACTTCAGGAATCCAAGACCAAGATGTTTCTGATTGTGAGACGTTGATATTCCATTGCCCGAGCGAATTTAAGGGGCTGTTTTGAACACTGCCACTGGACCGCATCTCGTATTGCTGCGCCAAAGCATCGGTAATAGAGCGTAGTTGTTCAAGCAATTCCGGTGAGTTTTGCAAATGGGATTGAAGCACTTGCTCGGAATTGGGATCACTTGGAATAGAAATTCGACCGGTATTGGAAAACTGCAATTGAACAGGTTGGCTCGTAGGCCAGCCCAACTGTTTTAGCGATTCGAGAAACTTCTTTCCCCAAGCTTGAAGTTGTGAGCCAGGGTCATTGGCTGCAATTGCCTTAGGTTCGGTTAACTCAGCTTGAGAAGTGGATGCGGCGCCCAAAAAATCTTTAAAGCCGGATGACAAACTGCCAATGGCTTCCCCCATACTTTGCATCATGCCCGGCGCGCTGGCGAGCAACCAATTTGATGCGATGGGAAGCGTCACAGTTTACTAACCCTCAGAGGGACTTCGAAGCTATAGGAGTGGCCGCTTGCAACGTACACGTATATTGCTAGAAAAACCGAGATTTTTCATATTGAGAGGCTTTCCCCACAACAAGCAACATCGGCCAATAATCTTGCTGGGCGGTTGCGATCCGGGTGAGATTCAATCTCAGTCGAGCTATATCGTAAAGGCATCTCTCTTCGTTAAAATCGGCAAGGTTCCCCCGGGTTCTGCAGTTTAACTCGCTCCTTTTAGGCTTCTTATGCATCTTTATCTAGTTGGTTACCGAGGAAGTGGCAAATCAACGCTAGCTAAACAGTTAGCCGTCGAACTGAATTTGCCGTGGTATGACAGCGATAAGGAGGTAGAACGCTCAGAGAAAGCGACGATTCGCGAGATCTTTGATAAGCATGGAGAGACTGGATTTAGAGATCGAGAGGTGGCTTCGATCGACCGTCTTTCTCAGCAATCGGATTCAGTTATCGCTTTAGGGGGAGGCGCCGTGCTCCGTCCCAAGAATCGCCAGACGCTCAAGCGAACAGGCTATTGTGTTTGGTTAACAGCCCAACCCGAAGAGTTGTTTCGAAGAATTCAGGGGGATAGTGCAACGGCTCAGAATCGTCCGGCGCTAACGGCACTTGGCGGTTATGACGAGATTAGGACGCTCCTTGCGCGTCGAGAACCGTTGTACCGCGAGGTGGCGGAGAAAACCGTAGAGACCGATAGGATCCCATCCGATGAACTGGTAAAGCAGATTGCTAATTGGTACAGGCAGCGGCGGACTGAGGAATAACTGAGTGAATCTTTTTTTAGAACAATCCTTGCCTGTTCGGCTGCTGATCATCGGCTTGATTGGCATTCTTTACGCTGCCGCTGCGAACTGGGGCATCTATCAACTTTCTTATTTCCACAGACATATTGGGCCTTGGTCGAAAACGGTTCCAAAAGGAGGCCATTACACTTGGCTCGATCGGGTTCCATTGCTGGGTTGGCTTCGACTGCGAAGGTTTACCGATCAGTTTGGAAATTACTTTTGGGTTCGTCCTTTTCTGATTGAGTTGTTGTTACCGCTATTTCTCGCGTGGTTTTATCGATACGAAATCACGGGTGGATTATTGCCGCACCAGAACTCGATGCAAAAACTGATTCCCGCTCTTCAATTGCAATTGCATTATCAATTCCTAGCTCATGCGATTTTGATCTGGGCGATGTGTGTTGCGACCTTTATCGATTTCGACGAGCAATTGATTCCTGACTGGATTACAGTTCCAGGCACGGTGATTGGATTAGTGGGTGCCGCATGTTTCAGTGGATGGCATCTCTTTCAAGTGGATCGCAGTGGACCTAGTGTAGCGCTGGGAACTTTACATGCCTGTAGTCCGGGAACATGGGCACAGTGGCTTAACGGTCCTTACGGTTTAGCGGTAGCCTTACTGTGTTATGCCGGATGGTGTTTCTCGCTATCCGATCGACGATGGATTGGTCGAAGAGGTTGGCGGAAAGCGATACAGTATTTTTTTGCAAGACTGGTTCGACATCGGATCTGGTTCTACCTCGTTGTCGCCCTGTGGTTAATAGGGTCAATCGCGATTTTATTTTTTTATTCGCAGCGGTCTGAGCATTGGATCAATCTACAAAGCGCCTTAATAGGAATGGCAACCGCTGGTGGGACAGTGTGGGCTGTTCGCATTGTAGCCTCTTCATCATTGGGTATGGAGGCGTTGGGATTCGGTGACGTAACTCTAATGGCAATGATAGGAGCTTATCTTGGTTGGCAGTCATCGTTATTGGTTTTCTTTCTCGCGCCGATGACTTCATTAGTTTTTGTGCTTGCAGCTTGGCTGGTTTCGGGAGAAAAGGCTTTTCCTTTTGGACCGTATCTATGTTGTGCGGCGATGCTTGTGCTTGTGTTCTGGAACAGTATTTGGAATGAATGGGCTGCTGGCGTCTTCGAGTTGGGAACGGTACTGCTGTCGATCCTACTCATATCATTGATTGCGATGGGATTCATACTAACGGCGTGGCGATGGATTCGCGATCGATTTTTATGGGTAGAACAATGATCCAGAAGCTTGTTGGATGGGGCTTGCAACCGATCACTTGCTTAGAGACGCAAAGGGAGTTGCTGCGATCAAGAAGAAGTGGCATGATTGTCGCCGAGGCTGGTGAGTTGTTGCGCATTGAGGGACGTTGGTGGGCGAAGCGGCCAACGATTTGGCGAGCGATGTTGGATCGTTACTATCGACCCTTTCATGGTGATCGCTGTTATCTTTACTACCATCTGCCACGATCAAGTCCCGGGTTTATTGCGCTCGATTATCTAGTTAGTGGCAGTGGTACTTCGCTGAAGACTGTAGCGATGGCATTGCAAGTGCTTGACCGGATTGCCGAGATCAAAAAGAGCGATGCGATTGTCGCTCATTTGAGCAACTCTCGTGTTAGTTCGAGGCTGTTAAAGCGTTTGGGATGGGAACGCCATCTAGGCGGCGCAGCGTCTCCTCATGTGATTCGCCGTTTTTATGGGCGATATCCTTCCCATGGTGTGCGTGTAAGGGGTGAGTTGGGACTTGCTAGCCCGATGATGGCAGTGCGCTAGCAAAACGATTCTGAAAGTAAATTCCCGTGATGCCAATGGACTCGACCAAGAGCTTAAATTAACTTGGCGATCGAGATACAGTGAGAGAGCGAAGGAGTGTTGTTTGAACCTGCTTGAGGATGAGCGACCTCCGATATCTTCTAGGGGAAGTTTTTGATGACAAGTTTATTGCCGTTTCAATCGGCCGAAGATCTTCGCTTGAGGCAATCAAGAAAGCGGGAAGAGAATTGGCAGCGATGGGGGCCTTATTTGTCGGAACGCCAGTGGGGAACTGTTCGCGAGGATTACTCGGAGAATCAAGAAGCCTGGAACTATTTCCCGCATGACCATGCGCGCAGCCGCGCCTATCGCTGGGGTGAAGATGGGTTGCTAGGCATCTGCGATCGTCAATGTCGTCTCTGTTTTGCCCTAGCTTTTTGGAATGGTCGCGATCCGATACTGAAGGAACGACTTTTCGGATTGTCTGGTCCCGAAGGCAATCATGGCGAAGACGTGAAAGAGTACTATTACTATCTCGATAGTACGCCAACCCATTCCTACATGAAGGCTTTGTATAAATATCCGCAGAGTGAGTTCCCTTATAAAATTCTAACGGAAGCGAATCGTCAGAAGAGTCGTAAGGAACGAGAAGTCGAGATCGGTGATACTGGGATTTTTGAACAGAATCGTTATTTTGACTGTTTCGTCGAATATGCGAAAACGAATCCCGATGACATTTTGATTCGTATTACGATTCACAATCGTGGGCCAGCTCCAGCAGCTCTGCATGTCTTACCTCAGTTATGGTTTCGCAATTCGTGGACATGGGGATGTACTCACGAAGGTTGTTATCCAAAGCCACGGCTGTGGCTCGACAACGAAGCGGTGATGGTCGAGCAGCAGACGCTGGGAGGTTATGAGTTCCGAGCGGATGTTTGCCCGGATGGTCAATCGCCAGTATGGCTTTTTACAGAGAATGAGACGAATCCTAATCGCCACCCTGGAGTGCTGAGTTCAGGTAAGTATTTCAAAGATGCATTTCATCGATTTGTGATCAATGGCGAAGCAGAGGTGGTTGATCCCAGGCAGCGTGGAACCAAAGTGGCTGCCTACTATCTTTTAGCATTGCCGGCTGGAGGCCAAGCGGAACTGCGATTGCGACTGTGTGATAAACAGAAAGTCCCTATGCAGTGGTTTGGAGAAAGCTTTGACAAGACGATGCAAGCTCGAATACAGGATTCCGACGATTTTTATGCGTCGCGAATTCCGCAGAAACTCGATCAGGAAGAAAAGCGAGTGATGCGGCAAGCGTACGGTGGATTGCTGTGGACTAAGCAATTCTATCACTACATCGTCGATGCCTGGATTCACGGTGATCCGAATGCATCGCCTCTTCCGGCATCACGAGAATATGGCCGAAATAGCGATTGGACACATCTGTTCAATCGCGACATAATCTCGATGCCTGATAAATGGGAGTATCCCTGGTATGCTGCTTGGGATTTAGCATTTCATATGCTACCAATGGCCCAACTGGATCTCGACTTTGCCAAGGACCAGATGATTTTGTTCCTGCGCGAATGGTACATGCATCCCAATGGTCAAATACCAGCTTACGAGTGGGCTTTGAGCGACGTGAATCCACCGGTGCATGCCTGGGCTTGCGGACATATCTTCCTGACAGGTGAGAGTGAAGGTAAACGCGATACGGAGTTCCTAGCGAGGACCTTTCAAAAGTTATTGCTTAACTTTACTTGGTGGGTTAATCGAAAAGACACTGATGGTAAGCATCTTTTCAGCGGAGGATTTTTGGGCCTCGATAACATAGGAGTTTTCGACCGCAGTAAGCCTCTGCCTACGGGTGGTATGCTCAATCAGGCTGACGGGACCGCCTGGATGGCATTCTACTCAGGCTGCATGCTTCGGATCGCACTCGAACTCGCTGCTGAAAATCAAGCGTACGGCGATATGGCCAGCAAGTTCTTTGAGCACTATGTGGCTATTGCTGAGGCCATGAATGCCTTGCATGATACCGGGCTATGGGATGAGGAAGATGGTTTCTACTACGACCACCTATCGCTCAACGGCAAGAGTTTTCCGTTGAGGTTACGATCGCTCGTCGGATTAATCCCGTTGTGCACTCCGGTCGTTCTAAGTGAGGAAGCTATCCATAAGTTGCCGGGCTTTCATCGACGCATGCAGTGGTTCTTGGCAAACAAGGCGGTGATGTCTGAGCATATGACGTATCTCGAAAGATCGTGCTCAGCGGATCAAAGTTTTGGGAAAAGGCTTTTGGCGATCCCATCATTGGAGAGATTGAAACGTTTATTGCGTTACCTTCTGGATGAAAAAGAATTTCTTTCCCCATTTGGTATTCGTTCTCTTTCAGCTGCCTATCGAGATAAGCCATTTGTCTTTGAGATGAATGGTTCAAAGAACGAAGTCGCCTACAATCCTGGTGAGAGCGATTCCTACATGTTCGGAGGGAATAGTAATTGGCGAGGGCCTGTTTGGTTTCCACTCAATTACTTGATCGTCGAATCGTTGCGAACCTACCACCATTTTTACGGAGATAATCTCAAGGTCGAGTGTCCCACTGGCTCTGGCAAGATGATGAACCTTCAGCAGATTGCAGATGAAATCGAACGTCGGTTGACCTCGATCTTTTTGCCCGACAGCCAAGGTAGAAGACCTTGTCATGGAGATGAAGTCCGCTACGCGGATGACCCTCATTATCGCGACTTGGTGTTATTCTATGAGTACTTCCACGGTGATAACGGCAGAGGACTGGGAGCGAGCCATCAAACAGGATGGACAGCGCTAGTAGCTAATATGCTCAAGCATCGCGCTGAGCGGACCGAACTGTAAAAAATTAAGAAGTGAAGTCAAACGATTTTCGATCTGTCGACTAAATCATTATTGGCGATTATCTTAACGATAGAGGATCTTTGATCCCGCTGGTAGACCAGTGCCTCGTGACAATCTCAGCGATGATGCCACCCTTCAAAAGTGCTGATATCGCTGATGGAGGATTCCAGTGAAGTTCGATGTCAGCAGTCAGGTGGTTGGACGATAAAGATAATCTCCACAGTCCTGGTTCAAATGAGAGGGTCTCGAACGAACCTCGAGAAAGTCGACTGACACTCCCCCGGTTGTTCGAAATAGGACCTTCCAGTTCCCAATAAGCA
>JBEGUT010000174.1:0-7469 GCA_041178745.1 Planctomycetota bacterium
CAAGCAAATGTAATTGCAGACGAACCCTTCCCGCTGCAATTCGCGGAGTATCTTTCCAACCGAAAAAATCTTGAATCCTGGCCGCGAGTATAGGTGGCTTATCTTCTTCGTAAACAATTCTTGCCCGATGCCCTTTGGGCAAGACAATGCGTTCGGGTGCGTGTTTCTGCAAAGCTTGGTTTTGCTCTGGGGTCAATTCCGCTTCAATCATTTCGCGCCAAGGCGATGTTTTTAGCTCGGCAAAACTTCGCCTGCCGTAGCAAAGATTATGCAAAATCTTTTTCAGTCTTTCAGTATCAAACTCCGGAATCTCTAATTCAGGCATCCATCGACGCAGACATCGAATCCGCGAGACAAGCCCACCAACCGCCTCATCATCTTTGGGAAACAAGCGATCGAGGACAGGCACAGCCGACTGATAAAGCAAGTCGGTAACCGCCTCTTTATCTGAGGCAGCAGTGGGGGTTTCGTGCAATAAAAGATCACTCCAATAACGACGCTTCCTAGCCACCACTTGCTCTTGCGTGGGATGAAAAAACAACTCTTCATTTTCACGCACTGATGGTCCATTGAGCCATTCAGGCCGCACTGCCGAAGCGATTCGAACCTGCGAATCTCCCTGATAATCTCCGCTAACAACCAAACAGAGAAACAGTTCAGCATCCTGCACGTTAGATTCATCGCTAACTCTTACACCGCGTCCCCCCACCATTAATCCTCGCGCCTTACCCGCATCTCGTCGCTTGGCCAATCGATCCGGAAAGGCTGCAAGTAAAGCCGGACCGAGCCATTCGCTACCTTTAGCATTTGGATCTGCGGCGGATTCCGTTCCTCCCTTGCACAGGCTTTGCAATTGATCTGCAGCTCGAAAAACTTGCTTGGCAGCAGATGGATTCAGGGTTCCTACATCGAATTCCTCGCGTCCACTGCGTCGATACTCGTCCAGTGCTTCGATACGATCCATCAAATCACAACTTGAGCGAACGCCATGTCGAGTTGGTGGTCTCATTCGATCACCATTACCACGTGAGAATCGACGGTTGAAAGGATCACGCTCCGAGAGAATAGCGGCCGCTACAGCCGCTTGATGCATTCCTCCTAGAGCCTGTGACTCGACCAGCATGCGAGCCAACCTGGGATGAACCGGCAACGCAGCCATCTTTTCACCCAAGGAAGTAATACTTCCTTGCTGCACGGCACCTAGCAACTCTAGCAAGCGTATCGCTTGTGCAACCGCTTCGCCGCGAGGTTTCTCAAACCACGGAAACTCCAGCACATCGCGCTCACCCCAACAAATCAATTGCAGGACAGCCGCTGCCAAATCGATCGCCTGCACTTCAGGGGTTGTGTAGGGTGGTCTGGTGCGTTGAGCAACTTCATCCCAGATTCGGTAACAGATCCCTGGAGCAGTTCGTCCAGCACGTCCTGCTCTCTGAGTCGATGAGGCTTGCGAGATCGGCTCTAGCTGAAGTTTATCAAGCCCAACCTCCGGATCGTGACGCAATACTCTCGCTAACCCACTATCGATCACTGTAACGATTCCATCAATCGTGATCGACGTTTCGGCAACATTGGTCGCTAAAACAATCTTCCTTTTACGGGATGGATTCAGAGCGCGATCTTGCTGCTCAATCGACAGATCAGCGTACAATGGCAAGATCTCGAACTCAGCTCGTTCCAACTGACGAGCCAACATTTGCTCAAGTCGATGAATCTCACCAACTCCCGGCAAAAACACTAACATGTCTCCAGGATGCTTATCCACAGCCTGAAGAGTCGTTCGCGATAGCAGCTCAAGCCACTCGCCCCTCTCTGGACTTTTTGTATAACGAATTTCAACGGGGAAGGATCGACCTTGTGAAGTGATTAAAGCGGAAGGTTGCAAGAAATTCGAAATCGGCTCTGCATCCAACGTTGCGGACATTACGATCAACTTCAATTCAGGGCGAACGGTCTGCTGCACCCGACGAATCATTCCCAACAACAAGTCGGTATCCAACCTGCGTTCGTGAAACTCGTCAAGCACCACTGCCGATACTCCGCTCAAACAAGGATCACTTTGCAGCTTTCGCAGAAGCACTCCCTCGGTAACGACCATGATTCGTGATTTGTGATCACCTTTTCTTTCGAATCGAACCTGATAGCCAACCTCCCGCCCAAGTTCCCATTCATTTTCTTGGGCGATTCGATAAGCCGCTGTGCGTGCAGCTAAACGGCGAGGCTGAACCATCACCACCTGACCACACTCTTCTCCCAAAAGTCTTGAAAGGGCAGGGGGGATACGTGTCGTTTTCCCAGCCCCTGGCGGAGCCTGAAGCACCACTGAAGAACTTTGAGTGATCGCATGACAGAAAGCTGGAATGACTTCGTCGATCGGTAGAGGCACGAGTGGCTTAGTCATAGATGGACAATCGAATCAGAAAAAAGTCGGCTCATCAGCCCAATGCAAGAAGATTAGGTAAGCTGCGAGATAATCGTTAGAAGCGTTTTCACTTCAGTACCGTAGTTCAGATATATTAAAGCAGTAACCCACATCACCATACCATGACGCCTAGCCAGTCGGCAGCCCCGCTAAAAAGTTATCTTTCTACGCTTTTTTGCTTGAAGATTGGGTTTGGCAGCAGTGCTCATTCTATCAATAGCATCGATAAAACAAGTGGAGGCTTCTCCTCGACTCACTCTAAAACAGAGCGATCGAACATGCCCCTTTTAAAGGCTACCAACGATCTCACCTCGATCAGAAATGCGGTCGAAATCAGCTGTGGCGACAAAGATCCTGCAAAGAATTTATTTCGAGCTCACTCAGTGGGATCTCAAAACACCTGACGCAGGAAAAGCATCAAGTAGAGTGTTATCCAGCAAAGGCTGATCTAGCCATTGACGCCTAAGAAGATCGATCTACGCTACTGACGATGACAGCTAGATCGATAAAACTTACGATTCGGAAATTGAAGATTCACCGCTTGAATTCTTAGCAATCTCACTCACATCAGCACCTGAAGCAGGCTTGCTGTTTGGCTCCAGCATATGCGGACGCTTCGGAGACGACGTATCGGGGAAACCTACCGGGACTGAACCACTGGAAGCCTCAACCCCTTCTACGTACGCTTCATCGTATCGAGATCGGTAACCCGGTACCTTAGCTCGCTCTAACTCAAGTTGATACTCTTGCAACACGGCTTTTTGAATCAAATCACGACATGCTTGATTGATCGGATGAGCGATATCTGCATACAGTTTGTTGGCCGGGCCTTCCTCTTCCCGCACTTCTTGCGACGCCCGCAGCTTCACTCCGCAGTGACTACAAAAAGCGGTTCTCAAGTAGTTCTTGTGTCCGCAACGATGGCATCTTGAAGTTAGCTTGCGACTGGGCATAGCCACGAAGGGACCAGAAGCACCTTCGATAATTTTGAGATCACGAACCACAAAGCAGTGGTCAATCGTTATGGAACAGAACGCCCTGAGTCGATCTTCAGAATCCTCCATCAATTTGATGCGAACTTCTGTTATCTCCATCATCAACGCTCCTTGGCCCACTGAAGGCAATCATTCTAAGACTGCCAGCCAGGGCTCTACCTGTGCTTCAATTGAGGGTGTCACAAAGGATTGCCATACGTAAACTCGCTGCAATCCTAACTTCTCCAAACTCTCCGCCAACTCAGTCGACTGCTCTCTGTTTTTGCAAAGAGCAAACCGAGCCGATCCACTGCCGCTGAGAAGATGAGCTTCTACATGGAGCCCATCCATCCAGCCGGCAACCTTCCCAACCCACGGCGTAACCTTCGATGCTGCAGGCTCAAGTCGATTCCATAGTAGGCTTGGTAAATCTTTCCATGTACCAAGCTTCAAAACCTCGATCAATCTCTCGGAACCACGAGGCACCGTGGGAACCTCGCAATTTTTATAAACCTGTCCGGTGGGACAACCCGCGGGCGGATGCGCAATCACGCCCCAAAGTTCTCCACCTAGATTCAAGTTACTAACTTTTTCTCCCCGCCCCCGGCACAATGCCAATCCCGACTGGGGGAAGTTCACTGCTCCCAAAAAGAACGACAGGTCGCTTCCTATTTCCCCAGCTACTCTCTCAACCGCTTCTCTTTCAAACCTCCCCAGCCACACCAAAGACGCAGCCACCAATGCGGCCGCCGCATCACTACTCCCACCACCTAAACCTGCCGCTGCTGGGATATCCTTCTTTAAGCGAATTTTCGCTCCACTCGTAACGCCTAGAACTTCGCGCAATCTCTTCAATGCCCGCACCACTAGATTTTGATCATCGCCCGGAATATCCCAGGCGGGATCATTATCAAAATGGTTAGCACTTGAGTTCGACCGAGAAGCTTTTTGAGGAGTTACCAAATCCAAGGTGATTCGACTATCTTCGCACTTTTCAACTTCCAGCTCGTCACAAAGACTTACTGCAAGCATAACCGTTTCGATATCGTGATAAGAGTCAGGCCGACGATTGAGAACTTCAAGATGTAAATTAATTTTGGCCGGCGTTTGTATCCTGACAACGTTGCCTTCTTTTTCGAGTAGCATCGAATCTGCCACAAATCCTTTCGAAAACAACAGAAGCAAGAAACTTCAAATAATCCTACCGAAGCGAACCAAGGGCGGGAAATAAGTTGAGGAATTCATCGAGCGATTCAGGCTGACGCAGACGCTGGGCGGGCTACGTGTACGATAACGATGTCACGGCCCTAGTCTAGACTTGACGTGAAATTTGTGTCAAGAAAAAAACAATATTGTCAACTCGCGCAACCACAAGGATTCATGATGTAAAGCTGTGGTTATTACCCAACACGAGCAACGATGGCGATTCGATTCTTGGCTGCGTAATTGATCACCTCTTCGCGTTCCACCACAATTGTCTTACCCGCCTCAATCGCCAGACACGTTCCGCCGGCCTGATGAAGTAACTGCAAGGTCCTAAGCCCCACAGTTGGCAAGTCGAAACGCAAATCCTGTTGCGGCTTGGCCACCTTTACCAAGGTAAAGCCGCCCCGAGGGCAAATCTGCCCTGTCCTAACTAGCAAGGCGTCTGTCCCCTCCACAGCCTCGACCGCCAACACCGTCTGATCCTTCACTGTCACACCCTGACCGATATCAAGATCACCCATTTGCTTAGCGATTTTCCAGCCAAATTCGATATCCTTTTGCTCGACAAAACTAGGACTACGCTTTGATAGAACCCCTTGTTGAACCAGCAATTCTGGAGCGAAATTGGTACCAGGCACAACTTGAATCCCTTTTCGAATATACGTGTCGCAAACTGCCGTCAGCAGCGAATCGTCTCTCGTATCCCGCGATCGAGTGACAAAATGCGGATAGAGGGTTTTAATACATTGCCAATCAGGCAGATGCCGCCACCATCCACCTTTACCAAAAAGTAACTTGTCCTTGAAAAGTTTGCCCGCCAACGCGACCTGCGTTACCCCATGCTTGCGAAAGAGCCTGATTTGCCCGCCAAGCTTTGCAACCCCTATCCACTCAAATCGCTCACAAAGAGACTCAAGGCTAGGATCAGCATGATCTCTCACGGCAGCGACTACTAATGGTATATTTTTCTCTTTCAGTTTGTTGGCAACAACAAGGGGATAACGCCCCCAACCGGCAACAATTCCTACCGGCCCGCCGTTCAATCCAACTTCATTTTCAACGTCCTTCATCCGCACTCGCCAACTATCAAAGGGCACCTCCTGGTGAAAGGAGCTTAACTCTCTCGATTTCCCTAAGCTGCATCGCTCGGTTTTACTGAATCAGCCGCACCTCGCAGACTATCCACCATCGCTTGCAGCTGTTTCAACTGCTTTCGCATTTCAGGCAATCGCATTTGAAGAGCGAAGATCTGCATCTGCTCTTTTTGTTTGATCGCCGGACTACCTAAGAGAACCTCACCGGGCGCCGCGTCACTCATCAACCCCGCCTGCGCTCCCACCATCACACCATCAGACAAATGAATGTGATCTTTCATTCCAACTTGGCCACCCAACACCACATAGTTTCCCGTCGTGCAACTTCCAGCGATGCCCACTTGAGCACAGATGAGATTATGTCGACCGATACGACAATTGTGCGCGATCTGAACCTGATTATCGATTTTCGTGCCCGCACCTATGCGCGTCGCGCCGTAAGTCCCGCGATCAATCGTGACACCGGCTCCAATCTCTACATCCGATTCAATATGTACCCATCCCAATTGAGCCGTTCGATGATGACTACCCTCCTTGGTCTTATATCCGAAGCCAAATGCTCCTAAGATACTACCTGCATGTATCAACACTCGCTGCTCGAGTATTGTGTTCTCATACAAAACAACTCCGGGATAAAGCTCACAATCATCGCCGATTCGACAACCGGCTTGAATATGAACTCCCGCATGCAACCGACACCCCTTTCCGAGAATGACATCAGCTCCCACCGACGCGCCCGGACCAATTGAGCAACCCGCTCCGATTATCGCCGAGGCTTCTACAAACGCCTGCGGGTGAATACCGCCAGAGTGAACTTGACGCTGTGGACGAAAGAGTTGGTGCACCCGAATAAATGCTTCATGCGGCTGCGACGAACGAATCAACGGCTTGTCGATCTGAGGAAAATCAAGCGGCACAATAAAAGCGGCCGCGTCGCTTTGCATCACTTTGCTGAGATACTTCGTATGATCTGCCAAGCTGACGTCACCCTTGGACGCATCCTGAAGGGGAGCCGCACCGAGAATCTCCAAAGATTCACCATGGCCCAATTCCTTGGGAATCGACAACTCTCCCCCAACCAACTCCACTAGCTGACCTAATGAGAATGGCACCTGGAAATCCCTTTCCAACGCTGACTAAAAAGATTGAGATTCAACTCCCCGCAAGAACCGAATCTCTCGAACTTCCCAAGCTAAGCAATCTATGTAATTCATCTAACGCTTCAAATCAATCCGAATCAGCCGTATGCCCCCAATCCACTCAAATGCTAGCACAGGCACTGCATGCATCGGCTCAAAAAAACATGGCTTGCCACTTTTATGCGACAAGCCACGACACCACTTCGATTCGAAGAGGAACTAAAGATCTAGAGGAACTAAAGATCTATTAGCGGCTTTACGGATTACTCAACGGCTGATTTTACAGCTGAATCGTGACAGTCTTGGATTCGGTGTAGGGTTTCATACCCTCTTCGCCCAACTCGCGACCCTGTCCCGACATCTTGAAACCACCAAAAGGAGCAGCCGCATCAAACACATCGTAGCAGTTGACCCAGATAGTACCTGCGCGGACTCGGCGAGCGAAATCATGAGCCTTGCCAATATCTCGCGTCCAAACCGCGGCCGCTAGACCGAACATGGTATTGTTAGCACGATGGATCAACT
This sequence comes from Planctomycetota bacterium, assembly GCA_041178745.1. Taxonomy (GTDB): domain Bacteria; phylum Planctomycetota; class Planctomycetia; order Pirellulales; family Pirellulaceae; genus JAFLCP01. The sequence goes on from JBEGUT010000174.1 coordinate 7,361, forward strand.
CTTCCCAGTCCTTGAACTTCAAGACACTCATTACAGGACCAAAGATCTCATCCTTCGCGATCGACATGTCATCGGTGACGTTATCAAACACCGTTGGCTCGATGAAATA
>JBEGUT010000175.1:0-7454 GCA_041178745.1 Planctomycetota bacterium
TGACAGCATCACCGAGCAACATCTTTATTCGAACTATGTCGAGATGTGGACCGTCACACGTTTTCCTCATTGGAAGATCACCTTCCGCAATGTTGGTATCGGTGGCGATCGTTCGGTGGGTGGAAACTCGCGATTTGCGCGGGACGTGTTATTGCACAAGCCGACGGCAATGACGGTCGATTTTGGAATGAATGATGGAAGTTATCGTGAGTTTTCTGAGCAGACTTTCAAACCGTATATGGATGGGCTGCAAGGAATGGCAGATCAAGCCAAAGCGGCAAATATCCGCACCGCTTGGGTGACTCCTCAACCGCTTGACAACGACGAGCAAGGAGCAACGGCGCTAACAGGCTACAACCAGACATTGGAAAAGTTTTCGGAAGGTGTGAAAACCATCGCGAGCAAAAACGATGGGGTCTTTGTCGACCAGTTCCATCCGTATTTAGCGGTGCTGGATTCTGCGCGAAGCAAGGGTCCCAAGTACAACCGAATCACTGCTGGAGATGCGGTTCATCCAGGACCTCCTGGCCAAGCATTAATGGCAGCATCGATTTTAAAAGGAATGCATTTTCCAAGTTTGGTCGCTTCCGTATCCGTGGATGCGAAGCAAAAAAAGGTGACCTCGCAAGAAAACTGCACCGTCAACGGACTCGATGCCTCGGAACAGAAGGTGCGATTTACAAAACTAGACAACGCGCTTCCTTTCTTCCCTGAGGATGCTGCGAGAATCCTGCCATGGTCTTCGATCCTCGATGAACTGAATGATTATCGCCTCCAAGTCGTTGGCTTGGCTCCCGGTAAATACAAAGTACGAATCGATGGTGTGGATGTTGTAGAATTGAGTTCCGAGTCCCTGGCAGCGGGTGTGGACATCGCGGCTGAAGTGCTGAAGGCTGGCCCATTCGCAGAGCAGGCGAAGAAGGTGAAGGCTGCCGTTGAAAACAAGAATCGCTACCACCACGATCAGATTTTTCGTGGCATTGTTTTGAACAATGTTCCAGAATGGGTTTACTCCGCGATTCCCAGAGAGCAGCTTGAAGAAAAGAAGAAGGCAATCATCGCAGAACGATTGCAGAAAGTGACTGAGCTCGATGCAGAGGTTGCGGAGGCTCTTAAGATGCAATCCCACCAATTTGAAATTGTGCCGGCATCTTAAGATCACAGCCAAAGGGAGGTTGAAATGCTGATTAGGTTAAGCACTTTTGTTCAGCGAGTTGTGGTCGCAGTGGCCTTGTGGTCAAGCACATTCAGTGTATTAGCGGAGGACTTGGCGAAGTTGGAAGTTCCTAGTTTTGATGTAGAGAAATTGTCGAAATCTCCCGCCTTCAGAGTTGCGGAGGGTTTTAATGAAAAGGGAGTGCAGGCGATTTTCTATGATGGGATTCCCTATCGTGGTAAGCCAACAAAGGTTTTCGCATATTACGGTCTACCATCGAAAGATACTTTGTCGAATTCGCCCAGCCAAAAATATCCGGGAGTCGTTTTGATCCATGGCGGTGGTGGAACCGCGTTTGCGGAATGGGTCCGCTTATGGAATCGAAGAGGCTATGCTGCGATTGCGATGGATGTTTGTGGATGTGTCCCCGAGGGTACTTATGGGAACTGGAAACGCCATGAGGATGGAGGGCCACCAGGCTGGGACGCGAGCTTTGAACAGATTGATGGTCCTGATGAGGACCAATGGCAGCGGCATGCTATTTCGGCAGTCATCTTGGGGCATTCGCTGCTCGCTTCCTTGCCGGAAGTGGATTCCAACAGGATCGGTGTGACCGGAATCTCTTGGGGTGGCTATTTGACCTGCATCACAGTTGGGGTGGATCAGCGATTTCGGTGCGCTGTTCCCGTGTACGGCTGTGGATTTTTAGGAGAGAACTCTGTTTGGGTCCCGACGCTGGAGAGGATAGGTAAAGAAAAAGCACAACGTTGGTTAACGCGCTGGGATCCATCCGTCTTCTTGCCGTTGACCAAAACTCCAATGCTGTGGGTAAATGGAACCAACGATTTCGCATATCCGATGGATTCATGGTTGCGTTCGGTGAAACTGCACGACCCGTCGCAACTGTGCTTGCGTATTCGTATGCCGCATGGACATGGCCCAGCGGGTGAGAACCCGGAGGAAATCCACGTGTTCATGAACTCTATTCTGCGGGGTGGAACTTCACTTGCTAGATTCATCCAGGTTGATACGAAGGGTGATGAGATGACTGTTCGCTTTGAAAGTAGCGAAAAGATTGTGCGTGGCGAGTTATGCTTCACTCGCGATAATGGCAAATGGCAGGATCGAAAATGGGAATCCATGCCTGGAGAAAGACTTCAATTGGATGTTACTGATATTGAAGCAAAAGCTGGCGGCTATAGCGTTCGGATTCCTAATGATGCGACAGTTTGGTACTTCAATCTGTCCGATTCTAGGGATTGTGTGGTGAGCAGTGAGTTTCAAACACGTTGAAAAGGATGGGGTATCCTCTTGGAGTTCTGGGAGAGTAGCATAAATTCTATTTTTTGATTAATAGATTTTTCTACTGCCCTGCTCTCTTTCTATTGCTAAATTGACAGTGTGATTCTTTAAGTTTCTGGCCCTGAGAAAACGAGTTAAATACCTATGTCAAAAGTGTTATGTTCCATGATGGTCGTATGGGTTGCCTCGGCCGCAATCGCCCAAGATGCAACAAGTCGCAACGAGACGGATCGTAAGACTATCGAATCGAGCATTCAATCATACGAGGCTGCATTCAATCGAGGTGATGCGAAAGCTCTGACGGAGTTGTGGACACCGGGAGGAGAGCTGGTCACCGAAACGGGAGAGCGGATTCAAGGTGCCGCATCGATTCAAAAGCATTTTGCGGATTTCTTTGCTGGTAACAAAGGTGTAAAGCTCGAGTTGGTGGAACCCAAGATCGAGTTCCAGTCTCCGAGTGTGGCTATCGAAAAAGGTATTGCAAGAATTATTAGCTCAGATAGTGGTGTTGAGTCGACGACCTACACTGCGATTCATATCAAGACAGCCAATGGCTGGAAAATCGACGGCACAAAAGATCAAGCGGAACCGCCCGCAGCTCCATCTCACTACGAACATCTCCAGCCATTGTCGTGGTTGGTTGGAAATTGGACCGATGCAGGCCGCAGCGGACGGGTCCAAGTATCCTGCCGCTGGGCGCGAAACAATAATTTCCTTACCCAGACGTTCAAGGTGATGGGAGAAAAGGATGTCGAGTTCGAAGGCTCGATGATCATCGGATGGGATCCGAGCGTTAAAGCGATTCGTTCCTGGATGTTCGATTCGGACGGTGGCTTTGGAACTGGGGTATGGAGTCAAGAAGAGACGCGATGGACCATTCGAACACTGAACGTATTACCCGATGGTCGTCGTGGTTCATCCACCAATATTTACGCCGTTTTGGACGATGCTAGTGTGCAGTTCAAGTCGATTGGCCGCGTTGTAGATGGAGAAATCCTGCCAAGTGTTGGGCCAGTCAAACTGGTACGAGAGTCTGAATAATAAATTTCTAAGACCTTTCTGTTCAACGAATTGAAGAACAACTAAAAATTGAGAGAGAATCATGAAGCGTTTTATTGTTGCATTGGCTGCAATTGTTGTATTACAAACGGCATTGACTGAGCCGCTATGGGCCACACCCGGTGGCGGTCGTGGGGGTGGCGGTGGTCGAGGTGGAGCGGGTGGCGGAGGCCGAGCGGGCGGGGGAGGAGGCTTCAGTGGCGGTGGCGCACAGAGGCCTGGTGGCGGTTCTATGGGAATGCCGTCGATGAGTCGACCGCAAGGTTCTCCGCTTAACACAAGCCCACGCCCATCGAATCCAGGTGGAGCGGGAGGAATAGGGCAACCAGGACGAAACTCAGGTCCCGGCGATGCGCGGCCCGGTCAAGGCAATGGCCGCCCCAATCAACCTGGTGATGCAAACCGTGGACCTCGTACCAACGGATTTGGACCATCAGCAGCCGATATGAGTAAGCGTCCCAGTGCTAGCGATCTAGATAATTTTCTTGACTTGCCCGGTGCATGGGGAGGCCGTGCTGGTGCCGCTGGCATTGGTCCAGGCGGAGTTAATAACGGAGATAGGACCAACAACATCGGAAAAGATGCTGACCGCATCAACAACGGTGACCGAGTTGGTAACGGTGACCGAGTTGGTAATAACCGAATCAACACTGGCGATGTGAACATCAACGCCGGCAATAAGACGGAACTGAATCGTCAAAACAATCTTAACTCAATTCAGAATAAATACCAAAACGTCAATAATCGTCCTTTCGATAACAACTATTGGGACCGCTACGGTAACAACGCGGCTTGGCGTTGGAATACGGGATGGGGAGCTTACGGAGCGGCTTGGGCATGGACCCCAGCTACATGGGCTACTATTGGAACATTCCTACCTTATGCATGGGCCGAGCCAGTTGCTTACAGTTACGGTACCGATGTTGTCTATCGCGATAACTACGTTTACGTCAACGATCAGCAGACTGCATCTGCGGAAGATTACTACCAGCAAGCGGATACCATTGCGGATTCTGTCCCAGAGACTGCAGATCCTAAAACAGAACAGTGGATGCCACTTGGTGTCTTCGCAATAACCGAGGATGATCTGCATCACGATACGGGTAACATGCTGCAACTCGCCGTCAGCAAAGAGGGCATCATCGCAGGTACTTTCTACAACGAGACAACACAAATCAGCCGCCCCTTACAGGGAATGGTTGATAAGGACACCCAACGCGCTGCGTGGAAGTTTGCGGATGGAAAGAACCAAGATATCGTTATGGAAACGGCTATCAGCAATCTGACCAAAGACGAATCAACGGCTTTGGTTCACATGAATTCTGATACAACACAGACATGGAACTTGGTCCGCATGCAAGCCCCAAAGCAGTAGCACTACCATTGGATTAAATATAAATCCGAACAACTATTTCGGTATTTGGAATGAATCCAATTCAGTAACCCAAAGCATGCAGTTCCACTCGAGAACTGCATGCCTTTTTTATTACCAAGCGGCTTGCAAAAGCAATTGACTTTTTACTATCTGGATACCTGTTGTGGGGAGAGGGCTATTTGATTTTTTTAGATTGAATCTGGCATGATCCAAACCACAAAACATGAAACATGGCGATCGCAAATTCATTAGGATCCAATGAAATTGCCAAGTGCTTCGCCCAACCACTCAACCAAACCTTTTCCGATCAATGTCTCGACTTTGCCAGTAATCGCATAGTTTTCGGACGCTACGCATCGCTAGCTGTGGACTTACAGATTGAACGAGCACTATTGCTCACAATGACTCATCGTCACGCAGGGCATTGGCGAACAACGGTTACCTTGCAAAGCTACCTGGAACTGGGACGGCAGGAAACCATGAGCCAGATACTGAGGCGAGTGAAACGTTAAGCTGCTTAAGTTTTCGTTTGTCGCAGCTTTCAGCACTGAGCCGAATTCCCTTTGAATTTTAGAAAACTGCCAGCACGCGAAGGGGACTGCCAGAGCCCTCTTGAATTTTAAGTGGCGCAGCCAGGATCATGGCACCAGTGGGTGGTAGCTGGTCGAGATTCTTCAGGCACTGCAGCCCGAATTTCCCGGCGCCATGCATCAACGTATGGCAGGGATAGGGCATAGGCCAACGATAAGACTGCCCCGCATCCGTGTTGATTGTCTCAACTGCGAACCCCAGTACATTCCGTTCTCGGATCAGCCATTCTACGGTCTCTTGAGTGGGACCCGGCGAATGAGTACCATCGTCTTTCATATTGACAAACGACTCCGGTTCTTTAAGACGTTTTGACCAATCAGTACGGAATGCAAGCCAGCCTCCTGCGGGAATACGACCATGTTTTACTTCCCATTTCTGCAGAAAGTCCACGGTTAAAAGCCAATCTTCATTAGCCGCCACTTCGGTACTTGCGTCGACAACAACAACTGGTGCAATAAAGTTTCGGACGTCGATCGTGTCCACTGTGTTTTCTTTAAGATGCCTGCCGGTGATCCAGTGTGCTGGGGCATCAAAATGTGTACCGACATGCTCGCCACAAGAAAAATTATTCCAATACCAATTTGGCCCTGTATCGTCGTAGTGAGAAATCCTCTCCAATCGAAAAGGCCATGTTTGACCATATTGGGAGGGAAGTGCCAAAGTTGGGAAATCTGGTGATAGTACCTGCGTAAGATCAACGACACGAATCGCTCCGGCAGCGTATGCGGCCGCGAATTGAGCCATAATTCCAGACATGCCAAACACTCCTAACTGTTCAATATCAATTCGCTCTAAAGAGGACAGCACACGACGCTTAACGACTGAACGCAAAACGCCACGAAATCATCAGAGAATCTTTGCGAATGGATGGAATCTAAAACGATTCTCAGGATCAAGTTCTTTTTTCAATTCCTTCACCTTATTCGCCATGACCTCTGAGCCAAAAATATTGGATGGCGACACAGCTGTACCCGCATCGTCGGGCTGCGAGTGCGTTCCACTAAAATCAACCGACAGGCCGCTCACTTTCCTCGCCTTATTAACAACACGGCCGGCTAGGTCGGCAATTTCCTTTCTCGCCTCGACTGTCTTCTCTTTAGCATCGTAGAGTGTGATCATATCGACGAAAAACTGGTGATGACAATTGCCACTTGGAATCTCTTTTAGGGACTGAACAGCACCACCCAAAGTCCGAATTTCAACGATTGAAAACTTGGCCTCATCCAGTGGAACTTGGGCAATAATTGATTCGCAGACGAAGTCCAATATCGCGTTGTCGGGAACATCTTTGGTTCCAACGCAGTGCTGAAGCATGGCTAGTGGACTACCCTTCATCTGAGCAATAACTGGCCATAGGGCGGCTGCAGCTTCGTACCATGTTGTCCAGTGAGATTTCATAACGATCGGAAGTTTCAATTCGGCTGCAAGATCCTCCAGTGGCTGGACGAAGTCTTCTGTTTTATGTTTAAAGGAATCGTAAAACACAACCGTCGCCACCAACGCTTTGGTGCCGCTGACTACCAATTCCATCGATACCGATTCGTTAGGAAGCACTTTATCACGCTGAACGCGAAGCGCACTTCGAGAGAACTGAACAGCCTGTTCTCGCGTCTCAAAAGAAATAACAATTTGTTCTGCGCTTTGGAGAATCGTCTCAGACTCCATGCGAATCGTCATGTCGACGACGATCCCGAGCGCACTACCAGCACCCAGCATCGCGGTAAAAAGTTCATCCTCTGGTGTGAGCACTCGTAAATCGCCCATCGCCGAAACCATAGTCAACTTGACCACCCGTTGCCCCAACAACCCAAGTCTTCTCGAAAAGTAACCGCTTAATCCGCCATTAACGATGTAGCCAACCACGCCCACATCTGGTCCCGTTCCAACCGGCAGAGCGCCGCGTCGGTTCTTTACCGCTTCAACTAATTCCCGAAATACGACCCCTGCACCGACGCGGCGCTCTGCCGGTTG
>JBEGUT010000176.1:0-7453 GCA_041178745.1 Planctomycetota bacterium
CTAGCTGATTATTTGGAACTTTGTCGTTGACCGCTCCGCGGTCTTACTCAAAGCACCAAGAGATAGTCAGTCTATTAAGAAGTCCGAGTTGGATCGCGAAGCGATCCACTACTATGGCATCAACAACCTTCTTAGCATCTCTTTCACGGGAAAATTCAATACTCGTTATGCAACTTCGCCGCAGTCTTCGTGTGCAGTTTCAAGGCCATTCCGAGCAACCGCTCGCAGGCATCATCGACATGCCCGAAGAAGAACCCAAAGCCTACATGATCTTCGCTCATTGCTTCACATGCACGAAGGATATCAAAGCAGTCGTCAAGGTAAGCCGTTTACTCGCTCAACATGGGTTTGGAGTTTTGCGATTTGATTTCACCGGCCTAGGAGATAGCAAGGGTGACTTCAGCGCTACGAATTTTTCAACGACGCGCGAAGATCTTCGTTGCGCGATTCGCTTCCTCTCTGATAGCTACAGTGCTCCCGTTGCACTTATCGGGCTTTCACTTGGGGGAGCAGCCTGCTTATCTGTAGCACAGGAGTTTGCATCGATAGCTGCTGTGATAACGCTTGCGGCACCTAGCGATACGCAACACCTAGCTCGGCTCCTTGTCAACAAAGACCCTAAGATTGTTGAACATGGTATGGGTGAAGTAGAGATTGGTGGCCGAACCTATACCATTCGCCAACAAATGATCGATGACCTTAACGGATTTGATTTACCTAAACATATATCCGCACTTAAAAAGCCTCTTCTTGTTTTCCATTCGCCTGCGGACAAGACGGTCAGTATGGAACATGCATGGCGCATTCAGTCGCTTACGCAAACAGCAGACTTTTCGGCATCATCCATCAAACGCGGAACGAGCCTGATATCGCTACCGGGATCCGATCATCTGCTGGTTGAGAATCCGGATGATATTCCGTTTGTGGCGCACATAACCTACACGTGGCTCCAGCGTATTTTGTCGTAAGATTTCTGTCTGCTAACAGTGGGTCAAGTCCTTAAGCAATTAATAGTTTTGCCACCAAAATCTCTTTTTTTACCTTTAAGCACTTGCCACCCTTCCTACTATACAGCGTGAATGCGAAGGCGGTATCGCGATGGTCGCGAAACGATCTGGGCATAAGTAATTTTGTATTGTGGGTGTGCTATGAAGAGCTTTGGTTTGTTTGCTGCTTTGAGTGTTGTTGCTATGTTGTTCGTCTCTTCCGTCAATGCCGACGAGAAGGGCACAAAGTCGATGGACATCGTCGATACCGCTGTTAAAGCTGAAGGCGATATTTTCAAGACCTTGGTTGCCGCTGTCAAAGCTGGCGATTTGGTTGACACCCTGAAGGGCAAAGGTCCTTTCACCGTTTTCGCTCCAACTAACGAAGCATTCGCTTCTTTGCCAAAGGGTACCGTCGAAAACTTGCTGAAGCCAGAAAACAAGGCGCAGTTGGTCAAAGTTTTGACCTATCACGTAGTTGCTGGCAATGTAAAGGCAGCAGACGTTGTAAAGCTCAAGGGAGCGAAGACCGTTGAAGGCAGCGAAGTCAAAATCACCGTGAAGGACGGCAAGGTTTTCATCAACGAATCCGAAGTTATCAAGGCTGACATCAATTGCAGCAACGGTGTTGTACACGTCATCAACAAGGTTTTGTTGCCTAAGTAATTAGGTGAATTTCATAGAAATTGGGATCAAGAAAAGGAGCTGTGCATTCAGCTCCTTTTTTTTATTTTAGTAGCATCCTCTGCGGCGGAAATCTACCTTCTCTCAAAATGTTGTCGATTGAGACTTTCCTTAAGATCGAGGAACATTGAAGGGCTTTTTCAACTTCTAGGTTCAAGCATCTTTTTCTGAACGCACGATGATAGCGTAAGACTGATGTCGAATAACGCGAACTTTTGTTCCAGCCTCTACGAAATCGCCTTCAGTCAATACATCGACCGATGAGTTTCCAAATCTAGCTTTTCCCGATGGACGCAAAATGGATTCGGCAATACCAGTTTCTCCTATTGCAGGAAAATGACCTTCTGCAGCAGGTTCGATATTCGACGGACTCGCTGTAAGCAAAGAGTCGATTGGAGCTATATCTTCGGCACTCGGAGGTTCCAAGGCCATTCCCAAAAATGCAGGCATCAATTTTGCGTAGCGCATTAACGCTAGAATCGCGAAAGTTACGATGAAAAATGCTCCAAGAACCATCGAAAGGCCGCGTGCTGTTCCACGCCACTGGGTGATATCCTTAGGCCACCCATAATCCTGCAAAGACATGATTAGTGCGACAAAGACCAGCAAAAATCCGCTGATACCGGCCACTCCAAATCCAGGAAACACGAAAATCTCGCCAAGTATGAAAGCGATACCGAGAACGAAGATCAGAACTTCAAGCCAACCCGCCGTACCACCTAAAAAATGACTCCAAAAGAAAACACCGAAACAAGCTGCTGAAATGAGACTTCCCAAACCAATACCAGGCATGCTGAATTCGATGTAAAGGGCAATCAAACCAATAGCCAGCAGCAAAAAAGTCACGAACGGGTTATTAAGAATATACACCAAGCGTTCAATCCAACGAACGTGAAAAAACTTGATCGGCTCTTCTGCTCTAAGTTCTTTTAATAATTCCAGTGGCTGCTTCACGATTCCCTTCGCCAGCAACAACTCCACAGCTCTTTGCCCACCCACGGTGAGAAAGGTGTCTTTACGAGCCTCTAAAACCGACTCTTTTTTCTCATACTTTGTGGGGTCAGCTAATGACTTCAACTCTTCTTCATTGAGATACCAAACCTCTCCACTTGGCTGCCGCAAAACCTTGTAAACGGTTGTGTTCATTTCAACCATCGCCTCAGCAATTGCTGGAGGCCGCTTTTTTGCTTCAGCGAGTTGCCGAATCTGTTGCACTAAATAGCTGCGTATCTTCTCAGGTGCATGGCGAAACTGTCCATCCATACCAAAAGCGATAGGGCCAGCATCGCCAATCTGCCCGAATTCCCCTAGCCAAATTTCATCGCATCCAAGAGCAATAATTGCACCACCGCTGATCGCTTCGTCGGGTACATAAGCAACCGTCTTGGCAAATTCGATATCGCGTAGAGCGTGTGCGATATTCAGCGAACTATCTAACAGACCTCCTGGACTATTGATCTCGAGAAGGATGAGATCTGCCCCAAGCCTTCGCGATGCCTCCAAGGACGTTCGCATGAATTGCTCAGTGAGTCCCGTGATAGGGCCTTCGATTCGAATGGCAACAGATTTCGAAAACGTCTTTCTCTCGGCAATAGGATCCTGTGCCAAGACAAAGGTTCCGATCATCAAATGCAAGCAGGCGATGACCGCCCCACGAATAATCTTTTTGATTCCCAAAATTGGAGTACCCATAAATTTCGCAACTACAATGCCAACCTCACTTTTCGGATAAATTGATTCTGGTAGCTTAAAATATATCTGCTTGAGAAGTAAAAGTCTTTTGGTTCACTATCATCTTAGATATCGGCGCGATCGGCGAGTACAGAAATGCCCTTGAACACTTCGGAAATTGTGATTATCGGGGGTGGACTCTCAGGCCTTACCGCTGCCGTAGCCTTGCATCGGGCGGGCCATAGAGTGATGGTAGTCGAAGCTACTGACCGTATTGGCGGCAGAGTTAAAACAGACCTTGTCGACGGCTTTCTTTTAGACCGGGGATTTCAGGTTTTCCAAGATAGCTATCCGACCGCCCGAAAATGGTTGGATTTTGAAGCACTCAACCTGAAACCGTTTCGCAATGGCTGTATCCTGCGGGGAGATCGAGCCATTTCGCATATTGCAGACCCCTGGCGTGCTCCACTGCAAGCTTTGAAAGGATTACTTTCACCTCCAGGTTCCTATTTTGACTTGCTTAAAGTCGCTGCCTTCCGACGCCGTGTCCTACGATCAACGGATCCCTATGAGTGTTTAACTGCTCCCCAAACTTCAGCGTTAGAACGACTCCGACAAAGCGGTTTTTCGGAAGCAATGATCAATGAGTTCTTCCGGGCATTCTTCGGAAATGTTTTCCTCGAAAAAGATTTAAGCACTAGCAGTCGAATGCTGGATTTCGTCTTTCGTATGTTTAGTCAGGGCTCAGCAACTTTGCCGGCAGGCGGCATGGAAGCGATTCCAAAGCAACTTGCCCAGCAACTTCCCAGCTCTTACATTAGGACCAATTCGTCGGTAGCAGCGATCGAAGATCAATGTATTTTCCTGGCCAATGGCGAGCAGATTAAAGCGAGTCATATCATCGTTGCCCTTGAAATGCCTGCAGCCAGTCGACTTCTAAAAACCGATGAATCCTACTCTTTCCGACAGACCAATTGCACTTATTTTAATGCACCACACGCTCCTTTTACTGCCCCCATTCTCATGCTTAATCGAGACCCCGACGGACCGATCGACAGTCTCTGTTGTCCGAGCAATGTGCAGCCAACTTATGCGCCCAAGAATCGCGCGCTGATCTCAGTCTCATCCATCCAAGGACAACCAATAGACCTCCAGCATTGGCTCGCCGATATCAGGCATCAATTAAAATCGTGGTTTGGAAATGAGGTCGACCGATGGCGACATCTTTCGACCTATCATATTCCTTTTTCACTTCCCGACCAAAGCTGCAACTCCATGGAACCCGTTCGCAAACCATCACGGTTACGACCCGGGATCTATCGCTGCGGTGACTATTGCGACACGCGTTCTATCGATGGCGCAATGGCAAGCGGTGAAAGAGCTGCGCTCGCAGTTCTCGAAGACCTTAAATAACAGTTCCGATTGTGCTCCTACGATACAACTCACACTGCTGAAACAAGTGTAAGGTATATTTTTCGAAACAGAATTCGATCGCCAATCTAGTTCAGTAACTCGCTGAGCACTTTACCGTGCACATCTGTCAGCCGATGATCGCGACCGCCGTATCGGAAAGTCAACTGTTTGTGATCGATACCTAACTGGTGCAATATCGTGGCATGAATGTCGTGAATATCGACCTGATTCTCAACGACAGAGTTCCCAAACTCATCGGTTTGACCATAGGCGACCCCGCCCCGCACCCTCCCACCTGCCATAAAAATAGAGTAACCATTGACGTGGTGATCGCGTCCACAACCTTCGGAAACGACCGGCGTATGTGGTGTTCGTCCCATCTCCCCAGCCCAAACTACTAACGTTTCTTGCAACAGGCCGCGTTGCTTCAAATCGATAATCAATGCCGCTACCGACTGCTCCGTGATCCGAGCATTCTTTTCATGATTAATTTTTAATTGGCCATGCTGATCCCAGGGTGAATTGTTCCCGTCGAAACTGGGACAAGTGATCTCGACAAACCTTACACCTGCCTCCACCAATCTTCGAGCGCGCAAGGCCTGTAGTGCGTAGAACCGCTGATGTTCGTCGGGCGAATCGACGCCATAAAGCTTTCGCGTATGCTCGGTCTCTGAAGCGATATCGACGATTTGCGGTATTTCGCTTTGCATACGAAAGGCCGTCTCGTAATTGGCAATCGCACCCTCAATCGAATTACGATCTGAAGCTTTATCTGCGAATCGGCGATCTTGCTCGGCCAGCAACTTCAACATTCGCTGCTGTACTGCCGTCGCATTACCTGGAACCACATTGTCGACCGGAATACCGTTGGCACGAATCATCGTCGCTTGATGGGATGCCGGCAGATAAGAGCTACCGAAATTCTCTAGACCACCATTGGGCACCCAGTCATTATTGAGCACTACATAACCAGGTAGATTCGCATTTTCGGTGCCAAGGCCATAACTGATCCAAGCACCTAAGCTTGGTGCTTGTCCTAAGATTCTTCCCGTATGCATCAAGAGATTTTGTTGACCATGCAAAGGAAGTTCTCCCACCATGGAACGAACGACGCAAATATCATCCGCTACCTTAGCAATACTAGGAAACAATTCGCTCACCCAGAGGCCGCTTTCCCCTCGTTTGCGAAACGTCCATGGCGAACCTAACCATACACGATTTGCGTCCGACTGCGAACGAAGCGATACAGCACCCTCGCCAATCTTCTCGCCTTGATGCTTGAGCAACATCGGCTTTGGGTCGAAGGTATCAACATGGCTTGGCCCACCATCCATGAAACACAAAATCACATTTTTGATCGAAGGTGTAAAATGAGGTTTCGCCTCTGCTCGAGCTAGTCCTGAAAATGCAAGCCAACCAAAACCGGCGGATGCTGACTGTAGCAGAGCGCGACGCGTAAACTTTTCGGTACATGATGAAAAGTAATCTGCCACACATCACCTGTAGTAAATGAATTCTTTGGTATTGAACATAGCGTGAGCCAGATTGCTCCAAACTACTTCGTTTTGCAGAAAATCCTTATCGGGCTCCGCAAGATTTCGTGCGATCTCCAGCCACTGCTGCAGTTCATGATCGTCCGGTTGTCGCCCCACCCCCAAAACGAACATCTTTCGAATTCGCTCCGCAGGATCCTGAGAACCATCCTTCGTCAATCGCTTTCCCCAGTTATTGGCCATCTCCAGGACAAATGCATTGTTCAAAAGTACCAATGCCTGGGCCGGAACATTAGTAACATCGCGCTGACCTGCTGGAATTTTTAAGTCTGGTAAGTTGAAGCCAACTAAGAATTCTGGCGGCTGCATCACAGACATCTCGAGGTAAATCGACCGTCGCGATTTTCCATCCAATGGCCCTGAGAACAAACGTTTCTGCGAGTCCTCCTTAGTACGATTGGGACGTATAGGTCTGCCGAAGAACGATCGATCCAATCGCCCCGATACCGCCAAGATACTATCGCGAATCGATTCTGCTTCCAATCGTCGCGTCGAGTAATGGTGTAGCAATCGGTTGTTCGGATCAACCTCTTTCGCTTGAGGAGAGACTTCCCCTGATTGCTGAAAAGTTTGACTGAGCAATAGTCGCCTTATCATTTTCTTAGTCGACCATCCCTCTTCTACAAACTGCAAAGCAAGCCAATCAAGCAGTTCAGGATGAGAAGGTTTTCCACCAAGCTTTCCAAAATCATTTGGAGTTTCGACGATACCTTTACCGAATATCCAACTCCAAACCCGATTGACATAAACACGTGCCGTCTGCGGATTGTCTTTCGAAGCAAGGTACTGAGCTAATTGCAATCGGCCGCTATCTGAAGAGCCTTGAACTTCATGATCTTTCGAAAACACTTCAAGAAAATCGCGAGGGATTGCTTCACCTTCTTGATGAACATCTCCTCGAATATTCAGCTTGTAATTGATTGGTACAACCCCTCGCTCATCCATGCTGTTGACACTGCGTGGATAGCCAATCGATGCTTCAACGCGGCGATATTCATTGACCAATGGCGCCACCTCAGACACTTGGCTTAGATCGTTCACAACGATATTGTGATCGAGTAACCAACGAAGCAGTTTGACATCACCTTGTTTAGATTGTCCGCTCGCAAATCGTTCGACCACATTTGAAAACCAACTCGAAATACG
>JBEGUT010000177.1:0-7434 GCA_041178745.1 Planctomycetota bacterium
TTGCCGACCCTCATGATGCTGGCTAGCTGGATTCATGCCGCAACGCGATAGAAGATTGGTGATACCCAGCGCAACACGATCATCCATACGCGTCGTAGCGTTGTTGTCGAGGTAGATGCGAGGTGACGATGGGGTCATCGACAAGAAACCTTTTACCAGTTATTTGTTTTCGGTCTCTTTAGGATCAGCAATTTGAGTTTTCTCTGCTGCAGGGGACGTTACTGCAGGAGACAAAGTATTGTCGCTATCCAAAAGTTTGTCGAAAGACTTAAGCAAACCATGGGTATCGTAAGGATAGGCCATCGTGGCGATTTTTTTGGCACTCTCTAGATCTTTGCGAGCTAAGTAATCTTCGATGTAAAACTTTGCTAAATCGGTAATCGCTTCATCCCGTTCTGGAATTAAGCTGTAATCGCTGTCACCGTATCGGTAAAGTTCAAACAGTTTCGGCATGCCCGAATACAAATGCGAGCTAGCTAAATCTTGAATCGCCGGCCACAGTTCTTTAGCTCTCGTTGGATGTTTCTTGGTCCACTCGACCCAAAAAAAGTTGGCATCTTGTCCCAGTTGAATGTATTCCCAAAGAATGGCCCCGTCGGATCGCGACCCACCATCCTTGACGAATGCATCATTGAATTGGACCAGATCCCATTGCGGTGTCACACCCGGTTTCAATGGTTTGAGCAGATTGGCAATCTCAGTTTCAGAGGTACTTGAGGTCAGCAGTTGGCGATAAACGGGGCTAACTTGAATCCGCGCCACGGGTATCTGCCAGTAATAAAACTCGCGTGCTGTCAGGTCTTGATTGGATATCTCGATTCCCGATATCCGTCCGAAAACAAGAACCATAAATGCTAGCACCACTAGGCAGATGGAGAAAATAACCAACCAAATCCACCAGGCCATTCGTCCGGCGCGAGATCTGTAAAGTTTCGCCATTGCTTTAGGAGGTGTAGAAATCATAAACATTGCTTCATGGAAACAAGGTGGCTGGATCCATTGAGTTTGAATCGAGATGGGGTCGCTGCAATGTTCCCGGGAAAGAGTTGACGAGGGCATGCAGATCGAAGTGGCTGATGGACTTCATTGTAGGCAGAATCCAGTTTGCCGGTGGAAGGTCGAGAGAGTTCTCCAGGAGTATCCAGGATGTTTCGAGCCCCTTGGCAACCGATGTCCCTTTCACCCACTGCAATGGGTGGATTCGGAGTGTCGTATAATTGCCACCAAAGAGGGGTTTTAGCAGACAGGACCTCTTCTGAGCGATCGCGTGGATACTTTGGCGACTTTTTGCGATCGCTTATGGAGGAGGTCGGGGACAGGCAATTCGAAAAGAGGGATTTTTCGGAGGGGGATACCGAGACAGAAGATATTGCCGACCGCATACGACGGACCGAAGCGGTGTTATTCATCTCGCGAGAGCCCCTTACGACTAGACGTTTAGCTCAACTGGCTGGATTGGCAGATGCCACCGAAGCCCGTACACTAATTCGGCAATTGAACGACCGGTATGAGAAAGCTGGAAGAGCTTTTCGTATCGAGGAGGTGGGTGGTGGTTTTGAGTTATTGACCAAGCCGCAATTTGCCCCCTGGCTGAGACGATTGGGCCATGTGCCGCAAGAAGAGCGGTTAACATCGGCGGCGATCGAGACTTTGGCTATCGTCGCTTACCGGCAACCCGTCATGCGAGTCGACATTGAGGCGATCCGGGGAGTTGGAAGCGAAGAGGTGCTGAAGCAACTTTTAAGTCGAGATTTAGTTAGAATTTGTGGTAGAAGTGAAGAGTTGGGTCGTCCCTACCTTTACGGAACCACCAAGCGTTTTTTAAAAATGTTTGGCCTGAGGAGTTTGGAAAAACTACCTCGGGCGGAGTGGATCAATCAGCCGTGGGATGCGGAGGAGCCAAATGGCGATACTGCAGATTCGCGGATACCCATTTCTCCTAGAATTGGCCATAATAGATCGAAAACAGAATCTGCTGTGGGCTTGCAAGAATCGCAGGACTTGGTAGATAACCCAAATAGAGAAGATCAAAAAGTTATTTCCGTTGACCTACAGCCTAGTAATGACGCAAAAAAGGAGTCCATCGTGAAACTAGCGAACTCTGCTATTGGCCTCGCCTTTGAGAGCGAGGAAAGTCTCGAGGAACAGTTGGCAGTAGCAAGCCGCCTAGCCGCCTCTTCACCTGTTGCCGTGGATGACGACGAGGACGAGGAGTTCGAGGATGAAGACGAAGAGTTTGAAGATGAAGACGAGGATGAAGACTTCGATGAATTCGAAGATGACGAAGAAGACCTCGACGAAGATCTAGAGGAAGATGAAGACTTTGACGACGCGGAAGACGATGAAGAGTCTTTTGACGACGACGAAGAAGAAGAGTGGGAAGAAGTCGAAGAAGAAGAAGAAGGCGACGAGGAAGAGGACGAAGAAAGCGACTGGGATGACGAAGAGGAAGATGATGATTGGGACGATGATGATGAAGAAGAGGAAGAGGAAGAAGACGAGGATTGGGAATAACTGATTCCTCGAAAGATTTCTTCCTCTGCATCCCATTTAGGTTGCATGGCATGATTGACCAGGGTCGCTGTCGCAGGCGACCCTTTTTTATTAGAACTTTGTTGCACTTCTCTTAGGTTTCTCCGAGTAGAATTCGAAAGAGCTCTGCAGTCATGAGTGTTGCGTTGCAGCAGGACTGCGGGAGAGTAAAGAAGTGAGAGTCATGATATGCATGTGCATTTCACTGAACTTCTCATGAATACCGTTTTGTTCTAAGTCACTGGCCATTCCATTTTCCGGTTATTGGGCCCATCATCTGGCGCAATCATCGGATCCATTCCTAAGGGAGAACCATCAGATGCTCAGCGGAGTTACCCTGACCTGTTTTTCTCTCAGTTATTTCTTGGTGCTTTTGCTGGAACTGTCTCGTTTGGTATGGCGTGTTCCCCTGCGCATGGTCGCGTTGTGGATCATGTTGGTTCTTGGGCTGTTCACGCATGCCGCCTATCTGTGGAATATCGGTTTCCGTCAGATGCAGGAGATTGGCACCAGCGGCTTATTGTCTAGCTGGCATGACTGGTCCTTGATCGCTGCTTTTGGTTTAGCACTCACTTATACAGCTCTGCTGTGGAAGCGTCCCGATACGTCAGTCGGAATGTTTATCTTGCCATTGATCATGATGCTGATCGGACTCTCGTGGACCGTAGAATCAGCAACTCCTTTTCCTCGTCAAACCACCGTTAATATTTGGGGTTTAGTACATGGCAGTTCGCTACTGATCGGCACGATGGTGGTGAGTTTTGGTTTCTCCGTTGGATTGATGTATCTCGTTCATGCACATCAATTGAAACAAAAAAGGCGTCGCAGTTCTCGTTTTCGGCTTCCTTCGTTGGAGTATCTTCAATCACTCAATCGCAGTTGCCTTTATGTCTCCACTCTGCTTTTGGCCATCGGAGTATTGTCGGGGATTGTTTTGAATTTAAACCTTCGCGGCAAAGTGGGCTGGACGGAAAGTGGTGTCTTAGTCTCCCTGTTGCTGTTCGCTTGGTTGGTAGGTGCGACTTGGCTGGATCGCTATTACGGAACAGGTGCGCCAGGTAGGCGAGTCGCTTATTTGACGGTGATTAACTTTTGTTTTTTGATTTCTGCTTTATTAGCTGTCGTAGCCACACCACATGGTCGAGGCGCTTCCACACCAATCGAAAATTCCCCTTCCCAAACATTGCCAGCGCCAAGTGTAACAACCTCCGCCAGTGAAGGAGCCGCAAGTTCAACGGAGCAAGAAACGGGCAAGGAGAAGGCCGCTTCAGGTGAGGTGGTACCATGAAGTTGGTTATGGTGGGGTGTAGTCATCACCGCACGCCAGTTGAGTTACGAGAAAAACTCGCTTTTACAAACGAACAAGCGGTTCGTGCGTTGAGCGAATTAACCAAGATGTTTCCAGGTACTGAATCGGTTCTGTTAAGTACCTGTAACCGAGTTGAACTCTACGCTGCAAGCGCGGAAAAAGATGTCAAAGTACCAGAGACAAAAGATCTCATTGGTTTCCTCGCGGACTTTCACAAATTGAATCCGGAGTTGCTGCAGTCGCATTTGGTTCATTGCGATGATCGCGAAGCGGTACGACATTTATTCACTGTAGCATCCAGCCTCGACAGCATGATTGTGGGTGAAGCGCAGATTATCGCTCAAGTTAAACAAGCCTATGAGCTTGCACGCACCTCGGATTACACAGGACCTATCACTCACGCTGTTTTTCAACATGCTGCCTATGTCGCGAAACGCGTTGCTTCGGAAACCGCCATTCAGCGACGACGTATTAGTATTCCTAGCGTTGCGGTTAGCGAAGTCGCGGCGGAGTTCTATGAGCGTTTCGATGATAAACAAATCACGCTTATCGGCGCCGGTGAGATGGGAGAGGAAACGCTGCGTTACCTGCTGGAAGCAGGAGCCAAGCGAGTAACCATCATCAACCGCTCGACGCAGAGAGCCACCGAATTGGCTCAACGATTGACAGGCAAAGTGGTGCCATGGGATTGCTTGGCCGAGCAGCTGCAAGAAGCCGATTTAGTTGTCAGTACAACAGGTGCTACAGAACCAGTGGTCGATCTGGAAATTTTTCAGTCGATCTGGAAACGTCGGCGGCAACGCACAATGCTCATTCTCGACTTGGCTGTACCGAGGGATTTCGCCAGCGAAATCGGGGATATCGATGACGTTTATCTCTACACAGTCGACGACTTGCAAAAAGTGTGCGATCGTAATCGATCTCTTCGCGAGCAAGAGTGGCCTAAAGCGAAAAAGATTATCGAAGATGAAACCGAGAAGTTCATGAACGATTTACGATATCGTTCTACTGGACCTGTCATTCAAAGATTGCGCGAACAAGCAGAGTCGATCAAGCAAGCCGAATTGAGCCGCTTGATGGGACGATTGCAAAACAAAGGAATCGACGATGCAGCGAAAGAAGAAATCAAAATTACTATCGATCGCGTGGTCAATAAACTATTGCATCCACCATTACAGTCGTTAAGAGAAAATGAGCATCCCGAACAACACGCTTCATTGATCGACGCCTTAAAAAGACTTTTCCATCTCAACGAATAGATTAGTTCATGGATCGAAAGGACTGCTCCAGTCGATGTATCACTCTGGATCAATGCTCACCTGACCAGCGAATCGCAGGGAGTTGTAGAAACTGTCTCGAGCAGCTTCGGCATCAAGATTGGTAGCGACTTCAATATTCTTTCGCCACAGTCGTTGCGAGCGCTGATCAAAGATAGTCATGCCTCGAGTTAGCTCACCGGTAGTTTCGACACGACCAGCCATCTCGCTCGTTTCAAACAGGTTTCTCTCCGTCGCCATCAAAACACCAACGACCGCTTGTAAGGAAATCGTTTCCCTTCCAAGAAGTTGACGATGGGTTCGAAAAAAATGAGGAAGCAAAGTATGTAGCACTCTGCCGACCCGAGTGTGTTTAGGAGGAAGAGAGTCGATCAATTCCAATCCAAAGGTTAGCTTGGAGGTGACTTCCAAAGGAATAAGCGTCTTGGTTGTGGCGGATTGGAAAGCGATTTCGGCAGAACTCGGGTCGAAGTGCATGTTGAATTCAGAGCAGGGGGTGCAATCGCCGATGCCAGTCGCGGAGCCTCCTACCATGATCAATCGATTGACAAGAGGTATCAATCCAGGATCTCGCTGGAAAGCTTTCGCGATGCCTGTCAGTGGTCCGAGTGCAATCACGGTCAGTTCGCCAGGATTCTCGCGGATACGATGTGAAATCATTTTATCGCTAGGCATCACATGTTGGCGCCCTACTGCTTCCCACTGAGCATTGGCCAGCCCATCATCGCCATGGACTTCACGACCATCCAGAACCGGTGCTCCTTCAGGATCGATCGCAGCACCGATGCGTGGGTGCCGAGGTGGATCGAGTTTCTCAATCAAAGCTTGAACATTGCGTGTACTGCGCTCAGCATCCACATTGCCCGCGCATGCCGTTACCCCGACGACCTCAAGTCGAGGATCGAACAAAGCCAATGCTAAAGCAATAGCGTCGTCGATGCCCGGATCACAATCGATTAGGACTTTCTGGGGCATAAGCTGTATTCACCTATGGACAATTACCGCGCAGACCTGGAAAACACCATTACTTTAAGGGAGTTTGTTCCGAGCCACTACCCCAGGAATGAAACTGAGAGCGAAACGGAGGTCGCAAGTGGCGCAAAAATCGCTAACAATGGAACCTGTAATGATACTCCCAAACGTTACACCAGGGTTGGAATCTTATGATCGATGAAGCGATCCAGCAAATTCGGGCAGGTCATGATCTGCGACCCGAGCAAATGCGCGAGCTGATGAATTTAGTTCTAACCGGTCAGATCGAACTGGATTCCATGGGACAATTACTGCTGGCTCTCAGGGAAAAAGGAGAGTCGGTCAGTGAAATAGCGGGAGCCGCTCTCGCATTAAGGGGAAAAATGTTGCCCATAAGATCATGTGGCAGCAAGATACTAGACACTTGTGGAACCGGGGGAGATGGAAGTAAGACGTTCAATATAAGCACCGCTGCTGCGGTAGTGGCCGCTGCGGCCGGTGCAACGGTGGCCAAGCATGGAAATCGAAAAGTGACCAGCGCTACCGGCTCGGCTGATGTGCTCCAGTCGTTGGGGATCGAGATCGATGCGGATCGTGATGTTGTAGAGAGTTGTCTGGAAGATCTTGGCCTCTGCTTCTGTTACGCTCCCAAGCTCCACCCTGCGATGCGACATGTTGCCGAAGTCCGAAAGCAATTGAAAGTTCCAACGCTGTTCAATCTTCTCGGACCACTTTGCAATCCGGCCGGCGCGACTTATCAAATCTTGGGTGTTGGCAAAAGCGACTTGCAAGAGAAGTTGGCACAAGCTCTGCAGTACTTGCCAATCGAGAAAGCTTGGGTTGTCCGCGGCGATGATGGGGTCGATGAGATCAGCATCAGCGATCAAACGGAAGTGATCGAGGTGACGCTTACATCCGTAAAACGTTTCAAACTCAGACCAGGTGATTTTGGCTTACAAGTTGCACCTCGCGATGCGTTGTATGCAGAGGATCCAGAGCAAAGCGCTGCCGTGATTCGTAGAGTTTTATCTGGTGAAAAAGGCCCCTGCCGTGATGTTGTTGTGATCAACGCAGCAGCGGGACTTTATCTAGTAGGTATTGAAAGCGATTTAAACCAAGCGGCTCGACGAGCGGAACGAGCAATCGATTCAGGTCGCGCATCCGAATTATTGCAAGAGCTTGGTCGGCGAACCCGTCGAAGCTGAGGAGCCCATCGAAGCTGAGGAACAAAGAGAACCAAATTAGATCTTCAGCTTGGTTCCCTAGTATCCTATCGCTTAAGTATCACGAGTCGTTGGAGCCGTTGTTTCCATCGGAGTCGTGCTCCGTTGAATCTGGTTTGAA
>JBEGUT010000178.1:0-7426 GCA_041178745.1 Planctomycetota bacterium
CGGCAGCCGATACAGCGTTGCCATGCAAACCGAGCCCGTTCATCGAGAATTCCATCGCTCTCAATCGCTTCGCAGTAACTCATCAAAGCTAAAGGAGCCGAACTGAAGAAATGCAACGGACTCTTGCGCATGCCGTTTGCCAAGAGTGTTCCCGACTCGACCACGCTTTCGGCGCGTTTGTACCAAAGGCGACCGACAAGCCAGTTGTCAGGCTGACGATCGGGACCTAGTGCATCTTCCTGACGCACATTAAAGCCTTGCTCGATCAGTTCGTTGTGAAAGTCACTGTCGGCAGTGAAAATCTTGCGGAACTGTTTTTTCTCGTCAGATTTGCCTAGCTTTTGTCCAAAGAACATTCCTTGGAACCAGGGCAAGTTCGCATCGCGACGGTTGTATTCAATTCCCTTTGTCAAATAGTCCATACCGCGACGAACCCAGGCGTATCGCTGTCGATAGTCGTCGAATTCTACAGAAACGTTGTAGGCCAAATTGTGTGCCTGAAATTCCCAGACCTTGATGAAGTGAGGTTGCAACAATGCAATCTGGTTTAAGGTTGCAGAAAAGCGATCCCAATTCATCTCGTTTTTGTAAACGTTCGCTTTGTGCCACAGAACGGAGGTGGCTACTCCACGAAGTCCGAGCGTTGCCAAGCGGGCCGATTCGCTTGCTGGATCCAATTTGCCAAGGTCAGCTTGCCCAAGGTCATATTTTTGCCGGATTTGAGCGAGTGTTCCTCCAGCAGAAGTCTGCTTGTTGTCCCTCGTAACCGCTGGTTGTCCCAGCAAATAAAGAGGAATAAGGATGGCCACAATAGCCCCAATATAAATCAGCTTTCGACGATAGCTTGCTAGGTTCACGCGGCAAACTCCCGTGTCTTCAGGAAGAAGTATCCGATGATAGTCGTCAGTATGAGATAACCGAGTGTAATTGTACCGTGTCGCGCAACTAGACCACCAAAAATGTTGATTCCATAAGCGACAAAGTCAGAGGTATTAAGAGATTGGAAGTTGGGAAGAGCGCTGGTCATAGCTGTCATTCCCAATAGCAAAGTTTGATCAACCCGCCGAATTGCCTCTTCGATGAAAGGCGAGCCTAAGTCCAGAGGAACAGTTTGACTTGACTGTGTCACCATACGAATCGACGATTCAATCGGTCCACCACCAACCAGATCACCTTTGAGAGCATCGCCAGCAAGAGAACCAAAAAAGCCAAGTACGAGAGCTGCCATCGTGCTGATCATGGCGACTGGTCCAGTTAGGAACGTACTGAACATCACTCCGAAGGCAATAACGATGACCATTTGGAACCAGATACCCAAGAAGCCTTTGAAGAAATTCCAGGCGAATGGAGCGCTGCCAGCTTTCAAATAAAGATCCGCTGGTGCCATCCCGAAGTACTGCCCTTGGTCGTTGCAACGAATGATAACTTCAAGCTTGCCATCTTGGACAATGTCTTTATAGAGATCAAGCTCTTGGGGTTGACCATCACGAAAGCCCTTGAGTTTCGAGGGAAATTCCATCTGGTCAACTTGATATTCTTGAATGATAAACGGAGCTCGATCGCTTTCGACCTTGCCGTCTGGACTTCTCAAAATGACGTTTCCACGCACGCCAGTTTCAATATCACCCTTGTAGGTTCGATACGCGGTTATCGTCATTTCTAAATTCAGCTTGTCGCCAAAACGAGAAGCGGTCACGTTATCAAAGGTCCAAATAGCCGAAGCAAGTGAAGCCCCTTCGATGTACTTTCGATACGTGTTTTCATATCCGACATTGATACCGTCACCTTCTTTGCCATCGCGTTTAGTAAATCGCAATAAGCCGTAGACTGGAATGCGAGCCTGCAGAGCACCTTCGGGTGGTCCAAAGCTGTAAATCTTTTTGCCATCGGCAGTCTCGGTCACTGTAACGGTGTGGCTGTGACCCTTCACTTGATCGGTAACACCTTCCCCGTTACCTGTCATCGTGACATTATGCGTATGCCGTGCATCGTAGGTGGATTTACCTTTTCGTCCCTCAGCGTCGATGGTGGAGATCTCGTGATCGTGTCGAATTCCTCGAACGACGAACACAAAGCTGAGCAAGCCCATAGCCAAAAGCAATACGCTGCCAACAGCAGCAAAGCCAACGATTCTGCCGAGAACGATTTCTGTCGGCCGCACCGGTTTGGTAACAATGGTGTAGATGGTTCTATTTTTGATGTCTGCCGGCAAACTGAAGCTCGCTAGAAACAAACCAAGCAAGATCATCATGTAGTTGATCGATGTCATTACAAAGCTGATGTACAGCTTGGCTGGATCATCAGCCGAAGGATCCAAATACCAACCAGCAAATAGCAATCCGATAACGAAGACAGCAAATACCGCCAGTACTCTTCGCCGTACTGCTTCCTGAACTGCCAAGCGGGCTATGGCCAAAGTTCTGCGCAACGAAGTCCCAGGTAAGTCCTCTCGGAAGAACTTGGAGATGACTTCTGCTACAACATAAAAACCTTCGGTTGGTCCATAGCGTGCAAGTGCAACAAGGTAGCACGCAACGAATCCGAGGAAAGCGAGCGTAACGGCTAACAAAGAGCCCTGCAAAAAGCCCGTTTGGACTAGCCAGTCCATATAGGTCAGCATTTGGTCGGCGTCGATTTGCATTGCTTATCCGGCGTCAGAAAAGACGTTCTAAATATTTGTGCGATAAACGGGATTAGGTGAATGTCGAATAAATAGGTTTAGCGAAAAGTCACCGAGGGATTCATTCGGAAAATTTAGCAAGGGTGATTAATTTTCGATGGAACGATGACCGGGACGATGTTCGCTTTGACGAACGATATCGAGGAACAATTCCTCCATCGTTGTGGTCGGATTGTCCAGAGAAAGCAATTCGCCTCCATGTCGCTTAATGACATCCTCGATTTCTTTCTTAGCGGCATCGCTGAGGCCTTTCGCGTGCACTTCCGTGACATCTCGCACTTTCAAAAGGCTATCGACGCGACCTAGTTCTTTCAATTCGCCTTGATGAAGAATGGCGACGCGATCGCAAACGTCCTGCACATCGGCTAGTTGATGGCTACAAAGCAAGATCGTTTTGCCTTCTTCTCGTAGTTTTAAGATAAGATCCTTCATCTCCCGGCTTCCGATAGGGTCCAAGCCAGTTGTGGGCTCGTCCAAAACCAAAAGATCAGGTTCGTTGATGAGGGCTTGGGCCAATCCGATACGGCGAGTCATACCTTTTGAATACTCTCGCAATTGACGGCGTCGAGCTTTTTCCAGCCCCACCATCTGGATCAGCCTTTCCGTTCTTTCCTTCCGTTCAGCTGCAGGCATTTCGAAAAGACGTCCGTAGAAATCAAGCGTCTCTTCTGCGTTGAGGAATTTGTAGAGGTAGGATTCTTCAGGCAGATACCCAACCCGTTCGTTCTTGCGAACATCGGTCGAATCCTTTCCAAACACGAAAGCTCGACCAGCGGTTGGAAACAACAAGCCCAAGATCAGCTTGATGGTTGTTGATTTGCCCGATCCGTTTGGCCCCAGCAGCCCAAAGATTTCTCCCTGGCGAACTTCGATATCGAGCGACTTGAGGGCGTAAACTTTCTTTCGTCCCCAAAAGTCACGATAAATTTTCCCAAGGTTTCGGGTCTCGATAACGGGTTCAGCAGCCGTGGTTGAGGCAGATTTAGCTGCGGAAGGCTCGGCAGTGGCTTGCATTGGAAAAATAGCTCCGGCGCTTAAGCCCTAAAAAATCGTTAAGAAGAAAAGAGGAGAAAAATCCAGGCGCGCGTCCGGCGTCAATACGCTTTTCAGGTGGTCAAAGTTCACCGGAAAACTGTCCTATCGACGCCAAAACTCTATGCGGCACTATAAATGCGAAGCCCACCTTCGACAAGCTGCGACCTCGCCCTAAATAGCGGGATCTCCCGCGAGATGCCCCTATGTTCGTTAAACTTCCCCTTTTCGTCTTCGTTTTTCATTAGAAAATAACGAAACTCGGTTTCGAGGTCCGGCGACTGGTTCGAGCGGTTCTGCGTACCTTACCCTCTTTTCGCTAGACCGAACCCTCCCGATACTTGGAGATTCAAGCTGGAAAGAATTACGTTCAAAGAAAGAATTCGATTCAGAGACCGCGAATCAAGATAAAAGCGGAGATTGTTAGGGGGGCTCCTCGCCATCAAATGGGCTAGGATCTGACCACAATCCGCAAACGTTGGAGAGTCCGTTGTGGAAAAAACGCCCCACCAGGCCGATCGCTATCACGCCGCTCTAGACTATCTACTAGGAAGAGTGAATTACGAAAAAAGCGGTCATCGACCCTACTCGGCGAATCATTACAAGCTCAATCGGATGCAGGCACTGCTCGGGTATCTCGGAAATCCGCAGGATCGCCTTCCAACGATTCATATTGCTGGCACTAAGGGGAAAGGTTCGACAGCGACCTTTATTTCCGAGATCGCTCGAGCGGCTGGCTATAAAACCGGTCTTTACACCTCCCCACACTTCCTAAAAATCGAAGAACGGTTCACCGTCGATGGAAAGCAGTGCGACCCTGATCCATTGATCGAATTAATCGAACAATTAAAAAAAGCAGAAGAGACATTGATCAGCGATTGCGGCGAACAAGCGACCTTCTTTGAACTCTCCACTGCCCTTGCATGGCTGTACTTCGAAGCCGAAAAAGTCGATCTAGCTATCATCGAAGTTGGGCTCGGCGGTAGGCTCGACAGTACCAATGTCTGCTCTCCAATCCTGACTATCATCACATCGATCAGTTTCGATCACCAAGCGCAACTTGGTAATACGATTGCTCAGATAGCTGGCGAGAAAGCTGGTATCATCAAAAATAAGATTCCTCTTATTTGCGGAGCGCGACATAGCGATGCGCGGGAAGTGATCCAGCGAGTGGCTGTCGAAAACCAAGCCCCTTTTCTGCAGCTAGGAGAGGATTTCGAAGCAACTTGGAAATGTTGCATTCAAGACAAACATACGGAGAGTAGCCACGCTACAGTTGACGATCCAGCAAAAAGGCAGACGGCTGCAGCCAAACCGCTAGTAGACCGATTACTCCCTTCAGCCTGTCGACGTGTTCTTACAAGTCTTGTCGATTATGAAACTCAAGCTGGAGAACCGTTTCAGGATTTAACAAAGGTCATCGTCGGTATGCCTGGGCGTCATCAAAGAGATAATGCTGCTTTAGCGATTACTGCTGCCCAATGGTTAAATCAACTTGGTTGGGCTATCGATCCGCAGAAAATCCGAGAGGGACTGGCAAGCGCGATCGCGAGAGGAAGATTCGAAGTCGTTGGAACCTCTCCCGTTCGTATTATCGATACCGCTCATAATGAAGCTTCGATTCGTTCGCTGGTCGAAGCGATGAATGACTACTTTCCTGAAACACGAAAAATCGTCCTGTTCGCCGCAAGTCGCGATAAGGATATTCGAGCGATGCTACTTGAACTGATTCCAGCGATCGATCTGCTGGTTATCACCCAGTATCGGGAGAGCCCACGCGCGATTACTATTGAACAACTTCAAGAAATCATTGCCGATGTTTCCAGCGAACTAGCATTGAAGAATCCCCAAAAAATTTCCCTCCGACCCCTAATTGCTAAAGATCCTGCTGAGGCTTGGGAAATGGGTTTGCAGCTAAGTGGACCAGACGATTTGTTGTGCGCGACCGGATCTTTCTTTTTCGCAGCTGAGTTGTTTCCGGTAATCGGTTTGAGGCGATTTACCTCGTTGACCGAAAACAATCGCATCGCTGAAGGGGATAGCTGAATACGGTCGATTACCCCGGTGCAATGCTCCGGATATCTTTCTCCCGATTTGTTTTCCCGCGATTTTCAAGCAATTCGAATTATTTTTTCTGATGTGTTCCAGGGTTTGACCAAAGGTGTCCAAGGCGTTGCGATCATTATTACTGACAAAAGAAGTGGTAACCGGATAAGAGTTTTAATCTGAACCGAACCCGTTTCTTTGCCGTAACGGATCTAACCCCCCCAGGATCACAAGGAAGTTCTTAATGGCCAAGTTTTACGTTCAAAGCGGTACAGTTCGCGCTATCATTGATGCTGAAAGCCAGGATCGCGCCGCTCTCTGGGTTGTGCATCGTGCAATGCAGCAGATCATGCCCATTTACGACGATGTCGAACTGACTGCTCAACAAAAATGCGATAACGCAATGGTAGAAGGCATGCTTGTCCTCGATGCACGAATCAAATTGAGCGAAGTAGGCTTCGATCGTCCTGACTGTCTCAGTCTCGAAACCTTCGAAGTTGTCGCCGAGTGGCATCGATTGATGGTCGCCTTGGAGCGTCTCCAAAGAATGCTCGATAGCCAGTGAACAACGGCCTGTTGTCGGTGAAAAATTCCGAAGGAAGCGAACTCGTCGTGACTACCAGGAATTGTTCCTGTGACCGGAGATCAATAGGTAATTCACGATTTAGAAAACTGTCGTTATCGCATTTACAGGTGGGGGCGTCTCGCCAATCGCCCTGCTGTCAACGATCCAAATCAGCCGGCGAACACCCTTAATCAATTGAGCGGGGTAAAGTTCCGGGTTGTTTTTGCCATGCCAGATTTGTTGCAAAGCGTCTCTTTTTTTCGCTCCCGAGACAAGAAAGATCACATTGTCCGCCGCATTGATCAGCGGAGCTGTAAACGTAATCCTATCGGTGGCCAACTTGTGGACATGATTACTGACAACCGAACGATTCTTTTCCCGAAGCGCATCTGTATCAGGGAATAGAGATGCAGTATGAGCGTCATCACCCAAACCCAGAAAGATCGCGCGAAAGACAGGCTGGCCCTTGCGAGTCTCCGGAATCATCTTCCGTATCTCGGCTTCGTAATCAGCAGCCGCGTTGACTGGATTTTTGATTTGAATGGGTACTGGGTGGATCCGTTCGTTAGGTATTTGCAAGGGCTGCAAAAAATATTGCCTTGCCACGCCGTAATTGCTGTCGCAATCATCTAAAGGAACATTGCGCTCATCGCTCCAAAACCATTCAACCTGTTGCCATATCGGGTTACTCGATTCAACAAAAGTGATGAATTCATAGAGTTTCAGCGGTGTGGTGCCCCCCGATAATGCAACGGCAGGTAAGGGAGATGGAGTTGGATTTCTATCTGGCTTCGCTGCTTCATCAGGTGGAGTTAAAGTCTGTAGCAAAACCTTGCATGCTAATTGAGCAAGTTGGTTTGCGTCTCTCGCGACCCAGCATTCGACTTTGGATGAGTTACCAGAAGGGTTGAGCAAAGCAGTCATGAAACTTTTCCAGCCGCAGCGATTGAAAGAAATGAGTCAAATACATTATGGGCAAGTAGAGCATCAGCCGCGCTGGCTGCACCGATGCTCTTTTTAATCGCTCATCGCCTAGCGGTCTACTGTTGGAACCTGATTTCTCACGTTGCTAAGTCTGCGCCGAAGTATTCCGGGTGATGTGG